>CALEEC010000130.1 GCA_937949245.1 uncultured Gemmataceae bacterium
CGGGCAAATCGTGCGACTAGGTAAGTTGCTTGGAGTGCCTGATTTCCTTGCAACAACATGCCCATTCTTTCGGCGTTGCTTGCGTAATCTGTCTCCCTGTTCCACAACACGCTTGGGAATTTAGGGGATCGGAAAAGCGGTGCAGCCCTCCTCACCGAAAACTCGATACAATGAGTTGCGCGACTTCACTGGAATCGGAATGACGGTGATGCTTCCGCGATTACTTGGCTCCCTGTCTTAATGAGGATGATTCCATGCCAAGGATTCTCTGCGGTTGGCTGTTTTGGTTCGCAGCGATCGGATACAGCCTGATCGAGCAAAATGCCGTGCAGGCCCAACCTGTCTCCCAGGATACCATACCTGTCAAGCGCAAGCTCGTACTCGAAACCTGGGAGACGGCTTATATCCAAGGCCAGAAAGCAGGTTACGTTCACTTCACGGTGCATCAGGAAAACCGAAACGGCCAAGCCGTTTTCATTGGTTGGAAAGAGTTACGGCTGACCATTGCGCGCGACGGCCAACGAGCCGTCATCGAAGCCGATTCTTCTACTGAAGAGACGGAAGATGGCGAGGTCATCGCTATCCGTGGGCGACAAACGCTGGGCAAGTCGCAGTCCCTGATTCGTCACGGGCAATTGGAAGATGGGATCATGAAAATTCGCACCGAAGGTCCGACCACCTCGGTACGGGAAATTCGCTGGGGCAGTAACGTTGTTGGCCTCGTTCGGGAACAGAAATTGCTCGCGGAGCGGAAAGTCCGGCCTGGAGATGAGTTTCACTATGTCTTTTATGAGCCAACGGTGAATCATAACGTGCGAATTCAGGTGAAAGTGAAAGACATCGTGGAAATGGCGCTGCGAACCGGCCAACCGAAGCAGAAACTCCTTCGCGTCGAAGCAAAGCCGGAGAAAATCGGCGACTTGCAATTACCCGGCTCCGTGATCTGGTGCGATCCCCAATCTTGGGAAGTACTTAGAACCGATTCGGAACTGCCAGGGCTTGGAATCTTGAGTCTGATACGTTCGACCAAAGAAGAGGCTTTGGGCGAGACGGGAACAGTGCCTGATTTGATCAGCCAACAATCGATTCGTCTGGATCGGGCCATCCCCCGCATCCACGACTTGGCTGCGGTGACTCTGAAAATTCATCTCAAAGACGAAAACGTCGCCAGCGTCTTTGCCGTCGGTGCGCAGGAAAACCGGCAACAATTGGTACAAGCCAAACAGTTAACTCCGGAGGAAGGATTTGTTGAAATTCGGTTGCTTGGCATTCGCCAGCCGATCGCTGTCGAATCCCCGATGACTGATCCGGGGAAGGAATTTTTGGAAAGCAATCGTTTCATCAATTCTGCGGATGCACGGGTGAAACAGTTGGCTCACCAAGCAACCCTCCAGGCCAAGACACCTCTGCAAAAGGCTCGCGCTATCGAACGCTGGGTTCGGCAGAACATGCGTGCCTTGAATTACACCGAAGCGATGGCCACCGCAGACCATGTTGCCCGAACTTTGGAAGGAGATTGCAGTGAATTCGCCATGCTCACCGCGGCCATGTTGCGGGCTCAAGGTATTCCTTCCCGCACGGCCATGGGCTTGGTTTATGCCGAAGATCGGCGCGGACCGATGTTGGCCTACCACATGTGGACAGAAGCCTGGATCGATGGCCAATGGTTTTCTCTGGACGCGACCTTAGGCAAAGGCTTCATCGGCCCAGGGCATTTGAAGATCACGGATCATAGCTGGGCAGGAATCGACTCCTTCAAACCCCTGCTTCCGATCACCCGTGCCCTCCTCGCCAAACCTCGTGCAGAAATTGTGCAGGTGAGTGAACGCTGAAAGCAATTCCCCAGAATTTTTCGCCCGGAGGTAGCATCATTAGCTGGCTTGTAGGTATACTCGCGTAATTGATTGGCTCGAGAGACTGATACGGTGCAACATCGCCCTACGATTTTTCATGGGAACTCCTCTTGGTTCGCTTGCGAGGAACCACGATGAGTTCCCGAACTGCCTCCAGCGTCGGCGGTGCTTCAGGTATGTCCAGCGTTGGCGAATCTGAGCTGCTTGCAATCGTTGCGTTGCCCCATGCGACGCTAGCTATTCCTCATTCCTGTCGTCGTCTGTGGCATGCACTGGCACAACTGCCCCGAATCGATGCTCGCCCTAACATAGGCAGCCAGCGTTTTCGCCAACGAATCGCTGAAATAGGTAACAGTTCCACTTCTTGTTCCCTGAGCGTCTCTTCGTTGCCCGATCCGGTCGCTTGTTTGGATTCGAGTCTGGACCCCTATCAACAAGACGTGGTCGCGCGAGCGATGGGGGGGCAAGACCTCTTGCTCTTGTCTGCGAAAAATGGCACGGGACGAACGCGCGTCGTGGTCGAAGTCATTTGCCAATCCATCCAAGCAGGACAGCGGGTTCTCGTAGTCGCTGCCACGCCTTCACGTTTAAGAACCATCTGGCACTTCCTGCACAACGATTCGCAGGTTCTCCCTCTTAGTGTCGTTGAACCTGAGAATGGTTCCGTTCTTCCCGACCCACTCCCCTTTTGCTGTTTGGACAACTACCAGACCTTGGCGGAACAGCATTTCTCACCGGCGATTCGTCGATCCTTAGAGCAACAGCAAGAAAAACTCAGGCAACTCCAACAGCAACTCCACCGATGGAATCAGCTGCTTCAGGGGGGGATGGAACGTGAACGGCTCCTACGGGAGAGACAAGTTCTTCAAGATCAATTGGCGAATATCGATGCTCTCGTCGATGATCTGGTCGATCGCTGGTCTGATTCGAGTGATCGCTGCTCCGACTCGAGTCGTGAGGAGCCATTTCTCCAGGCTTTAAGTCTGCATCAAACCCAAACGAATCAGCAACTCGAACAAATCGATGCGGTCATCGCCGATTTGGAACAGCAAATGCGGTCCCACCGTGAAGTCGTCGAGCAAACGACGCCCGAACTCGAGCAACTCCGCCCCCTAGTAGATGCTCGCCAGGCAGCGAAGGTTTGGAGTCTCCGCTTTTGGCAGGGCCTTTGTCAACCCAAAGTCGCACATCGGCTTCGCGAAGTCGAAGAGCGTCGCAGAACTGCCGAGGATCGCTGGAAAGATTGTGAAACCCAACTAGCATCACTGCGAGAGCAACGTCAATCGCTCCAATTTCAAGCCAATGCTCAGCGTGATCGTCTCATTCATGAGGAAAAAACGCGAAGAAAAACCGCAATCTCCGCTCAAATTGCTCAGATCGACGAGCAACTTGGCCTAGTGAAAACTAACTTCCATCAGGCGGTCCAGGAACTTCGGGAAAGTCCTATCGACTCTGAAACGCTTCAGGAAACCACGATCCGTTCCGAGTGTTCGCGGATTGTTCAAGAGATAACCACCATTGAACAAGCCCTCGCGGAACTGGACCTTGCGCAAAACCATCTGGAGAATCATGCAACGCTCTGGAACGAAGCTATCTTAGGACGAGTGAACCTCGTTGTGGCCGTCCCCTCGGCACTATCTAGAGATACTTTCTTCCAATCCAAATGGGCCAAGGAAGGCTTCGACCGAGTCATCGTCATGGATGCCGAGGAATTTTCCGATTACGATTTAACTCTCGCAGGCCAGTACGCAGAACGCTGGCTTCTGATCGGCGAAGCTGATACTGTAGCGAATGATTCGACC
>CALEEC010000131.1 GCA_937949245.1 uncultured Gemmataceae bacterium
GGCGACAACATCATTTGTAGACGATTTTGCCGCGGCAGGGCTTCTTTCCGCAACATATCCGCTTTTCGCGGAGATTCCCACCCTCTTGGGAGCCGACCACGCCAGTCGTCGGGTGTTTTCTCACCAGTCGTCGGGAGGTTCTGCAACACCCGCGGACTAGCGTCCGCGGCTCCCATCATCGCGCAAACATCCCGAGGAGCCGACGACGCCAGTCGTCGGGTATTCTGCTTGAGCCGACGACGCCAGTCAGTCGGGGGTTGTTTCGCTCCGCAATCGACTCACATCGACGGCTCGGCAGTTCCGAGTTCGCGAATCCTGAGCCTCCGAAGATTCAGACGTCTCCCATCATCTTTTCTTCACAGAAATTGCATGGGCAATTCTTTGTCTGGCAGCGGAACGATCCATACAACAATGTTGGGACTTTTCGCTCCATCAGGTGGGGCTACTTTTATGATCGCTCGACTCCGTCTTCTCGTAGCGTTGCTGTTGGTCGGCTCGCTGGTAGGCTGTTCCAAAGTTCCCCGCATCAATGGGGGAGGCTCTTCGTTCGTTTACCCGTTGATGTTGCAATGGAGCCGATCCTACGAACGCTTCTGCGGAGTCCAGGTCGATTATCAGGCCACGGGGTCGGGCAACGGGGTGCAACAGACGATTGCTCGCACCATCCATTTTGGCTGCACGGATGCGTTTATCAAAGACGACCTGCTCGCAAAAGCACGGCAGAAACACAGTGACATGATTCATATTCCGTTAGCCCTCGGAGCAGTCGTGCCGATCTACAACGTCCCCGAGGCCGGCAAGGAAGGCATGCGGTTCAGTGGCACCGTCCTTGCCGATATGTACCTAGGCAAAATCCGCTATTGGGACGACCCGGCGATCGTGGCTTTGAATCCTGAGAAAAAGTTGCCGCACCGAGAAATCGTGGTCGTCTCTCGGGCCGATGGTTCGGGCACCACGGCGATTTTCACCGACTATCTGAGCAAAGTTAGCGCCGAGTGGAAAAAGCAAGTCGGTTCGGGAACGACGGTCAGTTGGCCGAAGGATGCCTCCAACGTCGGCCAACGTGGCAACGAAGGGGTTGCCGGCCAAGTCAGCCGAGCGCCGTATAGCCTGGGTTACGTTGAATTGATCTACGCCACGCAGAACAAACTCGAATACGGCAGCGTCGAAACGCGCGACTCCGCCGAGAAGAACGCGGCCCATCGGGCAAAATCGAATAGCGATTTGCCCATCGAACAACGAGTGTTTCTCCGTGCGTCGGCGGAGAACGTAACCTCGGCCGCCGACGCGATGCTGTCGAAGATCCCCGACGACCTGCGCTATTCGCTGACCAACACCGTTGGCCCCAATTCGTACCCGATCAGCGGCTCGGTCTGGGCGGTATTGTATGTGCGTCAACCGAACGACATCGGACCAACGCTCGTGGAGTTCCTCCGCTGGGCCATTCGTGCCGGCGGAGAAGGTCAAGACTTAGCACGCCGAATGGGCTATGCACCGTTGCCGGCGTCGTTATCGGAACGTGCCCAACGTCGGCTCGACCTTGTGACTTTTGAGTAACCTACCAATGTCAGACGCTTCCCGCTCCGCATCACCCCCGATTCCCCCCGCGCCGGTGCGTTCGTCAGTGTCCCCGTGGGGTGATCTCCTGTTTCGGGGCTTATGCCAATTCTCTGGCTTGCTGGTGGTTCTCGCGGTAGCTGGCATCCTCGTGGTGCTGACGTACCAATCGCGGTCAATCTTGGCCCATGCCGGGGACTTCCTCTCCAAGCCCGAGTTGAAGGTGTCCAAAGGGGAATTCGGTGCCCTGGCTTACGTCTGGGGCACACTGATCACCTCCGCGTTGGCCATGATCTTAGCGGTCCCCTTCGGCGTCGGTGCGGCCGCTTATCTTTCCGAAATTGCTCATCGCCGAGTGCGTCAGGTAGCTTCGTTCCTCATCGAACTGTTGGCTGCCATCCCGAGCGTAGTGTACGGCTTCTGGGGGTTGTTCTTCGTGGCTCCCGGGGGGCAGTGGGTCTTCAATCAAGTCGGTGGCCCCAACACGGGGGGCGCGGGCATTTTGTCGGCCAGCCTGATTTTGGCCATCATGATCGTGCCGTACATTACCGCGATCAGTTACGATGTCTGCCGTGCCGTGCCCCAAGCGCAACGCGAAGCCGCCCTGGCCGTCGGAGCTACCCGCTGGCAGATGATTCGCCACAGTGTGCTGCCCTACGCACGACCGGGGATCGTCGCGGCTTCGTTCCTCGCCTTGGGCCGGGCCTTGGGCGAGACGATGGCAGTCACCATGCTGATCGGCAATCGCCCCGATCTTCCCAAGTCGGCCGCCGATGTCCTGCGTCTGCCATTCGCTCTGGGCGACTCGATCGCCAGCGTGATCGCCAACCAACTGAACGACACCGTCGACGAACGCCATCGTGCCGCTCTGGTCGCCCTGGGATTGCTGTTGTTCCTAGTGACTCTGGTCGTCAACTGCATCGCTCGCTTTATGCTGATGAGCTTGCAGAATACCCGCTCTGAAGGGACGATAGCTCGCCTCAACCGACTGCTCAGTTGGCTAGCGTCCCCCATTACTTGGCCCTTCCGACTCTTACAAGGCAAGGTCTTTGAACCATTCACGATTCGACATCCTCACTTGGTCGATCGTGTGATGGGATACGTTTTGTCCGCGTGTTTGTGGCTCGTGCTGGTTCCGTTGTTCCTGATCTTGGGCTACATCGTCTACCGCGGCGTCGGTTCGTTGACCTGGGAGTTTTTCACCCAATTACCCGCTCCGCCGATCGTTTTGGAAGGCGAGAGCCGCGGCGGGATCGCTCACGCCATCGGTGGTAGCATTATGCTGGTGAGCCTTGCGACGCTGTTCGCAGTGCCGATCGGCATTCTGACGGCAGTGTACCTTGCGGAAAATCGGCGATCGCATGGCACGGTCGCGGTGCGGTTCATCACCGAGTTACTGGCCGGGGTGCCGTCGATTGTCATCGGCATCTTCGGCTACGCCGTCTTGGTGCAGACCACGGGGGGCTTCTCGGGATGGGCCGGGGCTTTCGCTTTGGGGGTCATGATGATCCCGGTCGTTGTCCGTTCGACGGAAGAAGCCTTGCGTTTGGTGCCTGACTCGATGCGTCACGGCAGTTACGCCTTGGGGGCCAAGGAATGGCAAACGGTGCTGTTTATGACCATCCCAGCCGCCCTGCCGGCGATCATCACCGGCGTCTTCCTGGCCCTGGGCCGCATTGCTGGAGAGACAGCCCCATTGTTGCTGACAGCCTACGGTTCTAATTTCTGGCCGCGTTCGCCGGACGACCGAACGCCGTTTTTGCCGAAGTACATCTACGATTACTCCCGCAGTGGCATTCCCAGTTGGGAAGAACAAGCCTGGTCGGCGGCCTTGGTGTTGTTGGTGTTCGTGATGACGTTGAACATCGGCATCCGACTGCTGGCCACCCGAAAGACGATGGCCTTGAGCAAAGCCTCTGGCTGACCGTAAATCTCGGACATGTCTGCCGTTGCGCTGCGTCACCGACTGGCAACGGCTCTTCCTATCTACCCGCAGCGGTGCTTCTACCGACCGGCAGCGGTGCTTCTTAACGACCGGCAGCGGTAATTGGAGATGCAGCGCATCCACGATAGTTAGCCAGCGTCCGTCAGTCAGACAGAGGCTAGCCACTACTTTTTCATTTCTGCAATCCCTGAGGGGGGTAAGAGAAAAGAGGCAGAAATAGCGAAGAGAGGTTGCGAGGACGGCGAGAACCTGCTATGAACTAAAGAATCCTGGAGAGGTGGCAGAGTGGTTGAATGCGTCGGTCTCGAAAACCGATATATCCGCAAGGATATCGAGGGTTCGAATCCCTCCCTCTCCGCTATGCGGGTATGCAGTACGTTTGTAGCAAGCTGTTTTGAATGACGGAAGTGCTTGTCAACTCGCAGTTTACGCCTCCGTCTCACCAAATACTGCTATCCCTTGCTGCCACTTACTGCGCCGGATTTTGCGCCACTGGTGCGCCGGATTTTGCGCCGCCTGTTGCTCGCTCGAAATGCTCGCTTGTCACTTGGGCGTAGTGCTTTAGGCTTACCTTGACTTCGTGCCCCATCCACGATGCGACAACGTGAATCGG
>CALEEC010000132.1 GCA_937949245.1 uncultured Gemmataceae bacterium
AGCAGGCGAAGGCGGAGGTGCCGGAGACAAAGCAAGGGGAGGAAGGCTGCCAATCGCTCGCTGCAAGGTACGAAGGACGACCAGCGGTGGACAAGGCTTCGTTAGATAGTCATAGGCTCCCAGGCGGGCGGCTTCAATAGCGTGGGTCGGTGGACCTCGACCTGCTAAGATGATAAACGGTACGGTCATCCGAGATGAGCGGATACGATCGAGGAGTTCGAGGCCATTGCGGCCGGGGAGAATGATTTCCGAAACGATGGCATTCGGCGGATCTTCTTGAATTTGCAGCAGAGCCGCTTCCGCACTGCTCAGGCCAACAACCTGCCATCCTACAGCTTGCAAGGCTTGTTGGAGGGCCGAGCGTGCCAGAGTGTCGGGGTCCACCAGAAGAACCTTGGGCATGGCCGTCCTCCTTTCATCTGAGGAATGGACGAAGGCCACCTCCCTATTAGTTATTGTAGCGAGTCCAAGGGGAAGGGAAGTGGTTCTTCGTCGTTGAGAGATGGTTTTTGCGAAAAGGACGCCCTTTGGTACTGAATTTCGCGAAGCCAGGAGTCGCCTTCACCGCTTCATCCGCGTTCCAGGGAAACAGATCCATGCCGATGTCGCCTTATCCCGTTCGGTGTTATGGCAAAGACTGCAAAAAATTGGCCAGCTACAAAATTGCCGCTCGCTGGAGTGATGGAGCCACTAGCGAATTGAAAACTTATGCCCTGAGTTGCCCGAAATGTCTGCCGGAATTGTTTCGTATGGCCCAGGAGAAACAAAAGCGTTGTCGATTAGCACCCGGCGAAACCTTGGAGGTTCCCGGGATTTGGCAACTGACGCGGGGGCTTCGGGATCGACAATTAGAACGCCTAACCGAGCTTGAAGCGCAGTTGAGTCAGCCTGGAGAGAACGAATCGGTGTAGTTTCTGGAGATGCAGGAGGTGATCGTATCCTGGCGAGCCGTCGACGTGAGTCGCCGGAGGAGAGGAAATGGCGAGCCGTCGACGTGAGTCGCTGGAGGAGAGGAAATGGCGAGCCGTCGAAGATTCGCTATAGTTCGATCGTCCCCAGTGCCTAATCATTCGGAGAATGCTGCGAACCGAATTGCGTTTCTGCAATTTCAATGGCACGGAACAGCGACATCGCCTTGTTGACGGTTTCTTGGTACTCCAAATGGGGGACACTATCGGCAACAATGCCAGCGCCGGCTTGAATGTAGGCGGTTTGCCCGATCAGAACCAAGGTTCGCAGGGCAATACAAGTATCCATGTTACCGGAAAAATCGATATAACCGATTGCTCCGCCGTAAGGGCCGCGTCGGTGAGGTTCTAATTCATCGATGATTTCCATCGCTCGAATCTTCGGCGCTCCGCTGAGCGTTCCGGCGGGTAAGCAGGACCGAAGGGCGTCGAAGGCCGTTTTGTCGGGGAGCAATTTTCCTTGGACCGTGCTCGAAATGTGCATCACATGGCTATAGCGCTCGACAGTGAGCAAATCGCTCAGTTGCACGCTGCCATATTGGGCGATTCGACCCACATCGTTACGGCCCAGATCGACCAGCATGATGTGTTCGGCCCGTTCTTTAGGATCGGCGAGCAATTCTTCGGCCAAGCGCTGGTCTTCTTCGGGAGTAAAACCGCGTTTGCGGGTGCCAGCCAAGGGGCGAACCGTGACGATGCCGTTTTCCACTCGCGCCATGATCTCCGGCGAGGCACCGACCAGGGTCGTCTCGGGGGTGCGTAGGTAGACCATGAACGGACTCGGATTCAGCACGCGTAAAGCGCGGTAGATGTCGAACGAGTCGGCCGTCGTTTCCGTCTGGAACCGTTGGCTGAGCACTACTTGAAAGATGTCGCCGGCGTTGATGTATTCTTGGCATTTGCGTACCGCTTGTTCGTACCCGCCGGGAGGGTAGTTCGATTGCGGAATGCGCTGGACTTCCCCCGCGAAGGCAATGTCGGTCCACTTCAAGCCATCGGTAGGTTGTTGCAGTTGTTCGACCAACGCATCCACCTGCCGACAAGCAGTCGTGTAACTTGCCGGCAAATCCGACGAATCGACATGGGCATGAACGACCACCGCTATCGTTTTGCGGATGTGATCGAAGATGACCATGCGATCGAACAAAGCAAACGACAGATCCGGGAGGTGACGATCGTCTTGCGGCGGATTCGGGAGCCGCTCTACATACCGAGCGACATCATAGCCCGCGTACCCGACCGCTCCGCCGCAAAAGCGGGGGAGTTCCGCCAGATGGGGCGCTCGATAGCGGGACAAAACATCCTCCAAGACGCGCAGCGGATCTGGATGCGTGAATTCCTGCACGTCATTCGCGGCCGTGCGCAGCGGGCGAATGCGGATGTTCCGATCGTATGCCTGAAAGCACAGAAATGGGTTGGCTCCCAAGAAACTGTAGCGTCCGACACGTTCGCCCCCAACTACACTCTCGAACAGGAACGCCCAGTTACTCGCGGGGAGTCGTTTGAAGGCACTGACCGGGGTCAGCGTGTCTCCCACCAACTCGCGATAGATGGGAACCAGGGTATGCGAGGCAGCCAGTTTCTCGAAGGTTGCGAAGGTCGGACGGTAGTTCATAAGGGAGGTAATACTCTGTCGAAGGAAGCGGATGATCTTGAGCTATTGTCGGTATTGCCGCCGCGGAATCAAGGAGTATTGAGGCACCGACCGGCCATCATGAAAGACAGCCACCATCGAATCGGCCAGCGAAGACAGCCAGCCTACGAAAATGGCAAATTTCCTTGTCGCATCGCGGCCAGCGAAGACAGCTTGGCTCGAAAAACGGCGGTTTCAAGAGTAGGGATCGCGCATTTTGCGAAGCACTTCCGGCGGAGCGGGCTTGTACGAATGCGGTTCGAGGCTCGAACTCGCTCGGCCTTGGGTCAAGCTGCGAACGCGATCGGCGTAGTCGAACGTCTCGGCCAACGGCACGAGGGCATCGATTTGCGCGTATCGACCGTTCGATTCCTGACGCAGAATTTCCGAGCGACGTTTCAGAAGGTCCGCAATCACGTTG
>CALEEC010000133.1 GCA_937949245.1 uncultured Gemmataceae bacterium
GTGCCCGCGAAATGCTGGCCAGCGATCTTCTGTCGCTGACGTTCACCGACGATCGGCCGGCCGATCTGGAGATTTTTCGCCGAACTATCCTCCAAGGAGAGCAGACCGTTCATCGGCACGAAAAACGCTTCGTGCACCGCAACGGGGAAGTGGTCTGGACCCATCAGAGCGCTTCGTTGGTCCGCGATAGCTGGGACCGCCCAGCGTACTTCATCTGCCAGGTCGAAGACATCCGCGAACGCAAACGCAGCGAACTTGAACTGCGACAAAGCGAAGAGCGGTTCCGCTCGTTGTGCGTCTGTTCGCCGGTGGGCATTTATCAGACCGACGCCAACGGCGCTTGCATCTACACCAACGAACGCTGCCAAGAAATCTGCGGCTTAACAGCTGAATCCGCCTTGGGAGACGGCTGGACCCGAGCGATCGTCCCGCAAGACCGCGACTTTGTCTTCAGCGAATGGACCCGTGCTGCTCACGAAGGACGCGAATTCGATTTGGAGTTCCGCGTTCGTGTCGGCTCGGCGATACGTTGGATCCACTCCCGCGCTTTGCCCATTCGCCATCGCGGCGAACTGACCGGCTTTGTTGGAACCTGCACCGACATCACCGAACGCAAAAACTTTGAATGCAAACTGCAAGAATATCAGCAATTCTTGCTCTCCTCCCTCGACGCCTTAACCACTCAGATCGCCGTGATCGATGAAACCGGCAAGATCTTGGCCGTCAACGATGCTTGGCAGCGGATCGGCACCGAACACGGCATGCCCGGCTACCAATGGCAGGGCGTCAATTACCTCGATGTCTGCGAAAAAGTCGCTGCCTCCGGGCAAACCGATGCCCAACGAACCGCCCAAGCCATCCGCGAGATCATTGCCGGCACCCGCGAACGTTTCGAGATGGAGTATTGCTTGCCGTGGAACGAGCAACCGTACTGGTATCTGATGCGGGTCACCCGTTTCCGCGGCGGAGGACCGATTCGCCTCGTGGTCGCCCATGAAGACATCACCGAACGCAAACGCTTCGAGGAACAACTGCAACGCGCCCGTGCCGAAGCCGAGTCGGCCAATCGGGCCAAAAGCGAGTTTTTGGCCAACATGAGCCATGAGATCCGCACCCCCATGAACGGCGTCCTCGGCATGGCCGAACTGCTGATAGATACCCCGCTGAACCCCGACCAACGCGAATTCGTCTCGACCATTCAATCGTCGGCCCGCTCCTTGCTCACCCTGCTGAACGATATTCTCGACTTCTCCAAGATCGAAGCGGGGAAGTTGGAATTGGCTCCGACCGACTTCCGACTTCGCGAAGCCTTGGCCGACACCCTCAAACCGCTGACCCTGCGTGCCCACGAAAAAGGGTTGCGCTTGCAAATGGAAGTCGAACCCGACATGCCCGACGTGCTGTGGGGCGACATCGACCGCATTCGCCAGATTGTCGTCAATCTGGTAGGCAACGCCATCAAATTCACCCCCCAGGGCGAAGTCTGCGTCCGTGTCGCTCGGATGCCCACGACCGAACCTGCCCCGCAATGGTGCATCGAGGTCCGCGACACCGGCATCGGCATTGCCCCGGAGAAACGCCAACTGATTTTCTCCCCCTTCGCCCAAGCCGACGGCACCATGTCTCGGCGATTCGGCGGAACCGGGTTAGGATTGTCCATCTGTTCCAGTTTGGCAGAGTTGATGCACGGACGCATTGAACTCGAAAGCGAACTGGGCCGCGGTAGCCTCTTCCGGCTAGTGCTGCCCTTGCAACTGGGCACCGGCTTCGGTCAAACAGCCGTTGTGCCGACCGAATCGCTGCGCGGCCTACGGGTCTTGGTCGTAGACGACAATCCGACCAACCGACGCATCTTCCAAGAAATGCTGCAAAGCTGGGGAATGGTGCCCCTCTTGGCCCAAGACGGTTCCCAAGTGTTCAACGATCTCCATCAGGCTCAGCAAGCCGGACAACCTATCGATTTGGTAATGCTGGATGTGAATCTCCCGGACATCAACGGCCTCATCTTAGCCCAGCAGATCCGCGCGGTGTATTCCGAGCAGCGTTTGCCAATCGTGATGGTTTCTTCCTCCATCGATCGCGCCGAGGAAATCCGGCAGGTCCAGCAGTTAGGCCGAACCGTGCATCTGGTGAAACCCGCCTCCGCCAGTGAGTGCTTGCAAGCGATCTGCAGCGCCTTGGGCGAACGCGTCGCCGACCTCAACCCACCCAACGGCAGCTTGACCCACAGCTCGCCCCAGCTCGCTTCGCCTCCCCTGGCAAGCCCCAGTTCCGTTCCCTTGCGCATCTTGTTGGCCGAAGATAATCCCGTCAATCGCAAGGTCGCCTTGGCCATGTTGGCCCGCGAGGGACACACCGTGCGGATCGCCGAAAATGGCCGAGAAGCGGTCGAGTGGAACGACCAAGAAATATTCGATGTGATCCTCATGGATGTGCAAATGCCGGAGATGGACGGCTTAGAAGCGACGGCCCTGATCCGGCATCGCGAAAAGACGCGGGGCGGCCACATACCGATCATCGCCGTGACCGCCCACGCCATGCAAGGCGACCGCGAACGTTTCCTGCAAGCTGGCATGGATGATTATGTCACCAAACCTTTCCAAGCCGACGACTTGCGGCGCGTCTTGGCCCCGATCGCTAACGCCGCAGGCCGATCGACGGCCGCAGCAGCTTTCCCCGCAGGGCACGACGCAAGTGGCCAGGTTATCGACATGACCACGCTACGTTCTTGGCTAGGCGACAACGACGAACTGCTGCGAGAGATTGCCGGGCTATTCTGCGACACCGCCTCTAAACATTTTGCGGAAATTCAGCAAAGCGTGCAGCGTCGCGACGCGGAAGCATTGCGGCGCGCCGCCCATAAAATGGTGGGGATGGTACGACAATTTTGTGCCCCCTGCGCGACCGATGCCGCGACGCGTTTAGAGCGCATGGGCGAAACCGGCATGCTGGAAGGTGCCGACAGCGCTTTAGCCCGTCTGGAAGAGGAACTGGGCCGATTATGTGCCGTCCTGTACCGTTTCAAGCAACAGCCAGAGTTGTGCAAAATGTGCTGACCTAGCGAGGAACCCCCAAAACGCCGGGCGTTCAGCGTTGCTCTTGACAGAATCGGTGGGTCTGGTACGATGAAGCAGGTGCTTACGGGGCATAGCTCAGTTTGGCTAGAGCGCACGGTTCGGGACCGTGAGGTCGGAGGTTCAAATCCTCTTGCCCCGACCATCATACCGCTGAAGCCCTTCGGCCAACCTGTCGAAGGGCTTTCTCATTTCAGGGATGAGACTTACGCCGACGAACTTCCACTTCAAACAGACGATTTCTTCGATTCGGCCTTTGCGGCCTGATCCGCCACAACTCCCTTCTCTGTCAGCCTTTGTAAAAGTTCTAACGCCTTGTGGCGCGTCCGGGCTGTTCGTGCCGCTCCAGGTCGCACCCTCGTCTCTCAGTGGTAGCCGTTCGACCGAAGATCCTGCGAAGTTTTACGGCTTCCAGGTCATCGACTGCGATCAAAGCACGTCCTTTCCACGAATCCCTTTGCGGACTTCGAGGTTCTGCCCCTAGAACCCTAGGGGACGATCCACTTGGGAGAAATCGAAACCGTGACTCACTCGGAGAAGTCCGACAGATCGACGGTCGACTCGGCAACCATGCCGCCCGTCTTGCTGGAATTATTAGCCCGCCGCGCACATCGTGAGGCGAGCCGTCAGCGTCTTCCAGCAAGCCTTCGACAAAACCTAGCTCATCACCAGTCGTTTCCGAGAACTTGCCCATCCACAGGATTACAGAGAGATTGCCAAGTTGCGAGATTGATCGAACCACGGACCGATCGCACGCTACCATCCGCTAAAGCCACGTTCATGCCATTGGTGTGTGCCGTCTGCGTGCGAGCAGGATCACAACCAGTCCGCCAGTTGGGCGCAACTTGGAACATCGGGGTGGCAACGTACCCTTTTGTGAAGGCAGTTCGTTGGATGTTGTCAAATCCCATGGCTGGTCGCCAGCGTTCAGTCGCATCAGCCCAAAGGCTTGTGTACACGTTACCATGAACGTCTGAACAATTGGTATATCGTTCTCCCAAGATAATGGTGTTGCTTGTACCATCACGCAAGGCCGCCAAGGTGTTACTGCCCTGCACGCGGAAGCCATCGTTCGTGCCAAAAATAGTGAGCGAGTCGGCAGCGAGGGGATTGCCAAAGGTATTGTAATTCCCCACGTAACTTGCCGTCCCCCAGCGTGTTGGCAATCCCACGCCATCACGGACACCACGACCGACCCCGCTATTGGGATCCGAGGGACAAAGAAATGTGGGCACGATCTCCCACTCCGCCGTTCCAGGTCCATGCCCAAAGAAACCGCCCTGCGACTCCGCCCGAATCCGAAGGGAATTTTGCTCCAGAGAAGGAAGGAGATAGACGAACAACGTGAAGCCGATCGGGCCGTTGTAATGCGTCGTCCTGGTGACTTGCGTCCACTGATCGGGAGCGCACAGCGGTGGCATTGTGCTAAACGTATCGTGAGAGTTATGAACCGCTAACGCAATCTGCTTGAGGTTATTTTGGCATTTTACTCGCGCGGCCGCCTCACGGACCTTCTGTACCGCAGGCAAAAGCAGACCGATCAGGACGGCGATAATCGCAATCACCA
>CALEEC010000134.1 GCA_937949245.1 uncultured Gemmataceae bacterium
TTTCCATCTGATACCCCGCTTTGCCTTCGTCGTCAGCCATCATGACTAGGGGGATGAACCCCGCGGTGTTGACCATCCGCGTGACGGTGCCGGTGCTCAGTTGGGCAATGTGGACTTTGCCTTTTCGGAAATCTTCTTGGTCTTCTTGGAACAAGAACGCGCGGCGTTCGACTTTGACTGGGATGTCCTTTTGTAGTTTTTCTTTCAACCGACCCGAAAGATACTTGGCAAAGGCTTCCCAGGTTTCTTTTTCCGCGTCGTCAAGCGTCGTCAGCACGAGTTCCGACTCGATCTTCAATTGCTGATCGGCCGGGGCATCATCGGCCAGCAGGTCACCGTCTTTGTCGTTGGCAGCCGGATCATTTTCGTTGGGATAAACCAGCTTATCGGGGGTAACGAGGTTCTTGGCCGACAAGAACAAAACATCAATCAGCGGCGGTTCGACCTGGCTTTGCTTCTGCGTGTACCACCAGACCCCTCCGGCGATCAGTAAGGCCGGCACGACGACCAACGCGATATTGAAAATCGAGATGGTCGGCGGCGCGGCTTGCGCGGGAGACGGACTGCTGGGAGAAGTCGGAGCGTCAGACATGGTTCAACATCCTTTCTCAGGAAAAGATAGTGCCACCCTCTATGATGTATGTCTTCGTGTCCGTCGCATCGGCGAAGAAATGATGAATTTCGCTCCTTGAATCATCATTTTTTCTTCGGCCGACGAATCGGGAACTCCTTCGACTCGGTGCGAGCCGTGCGGAACCATTCCGTTGCCTGCTGCACCCATTGCGGATGCTCCGCCGAGACATCCTTTTTCTCCGCGAGATCGCTTTTCAGGTCGTAGAGCCGGATCGGCTGATCGGGGCCGAAGCGGATGGCTTTCCAATCGCCAAAACGCAGAGCCTGTTGGAAGCCGTTCTCGTGGAATTCCCAATACAGGTAGGTATGTTGTTTTTGGATGCCTTGGCCGGTCAATGTCGGTAGGAAAGAGATGCCATCGAGGCCGGCCGGCGGTTCGACACCCAGCAGTTCGGCAACCGTGGGCAGAAAGTCCCAGAAAGCGCAGAGATGGGCCGTTTCGCGGTTGCCGGCCACGACTCCCGGCCAACGGACGATCAGCGGCACGCGAATGCCGCCATCGGTCAAATTCCGCTTGATCCCCGAAAATGGCCCCGAACTGCGGAAAAAGGCCGGATCGTTGCCCCCTTCCCGATGCGGGCCATTGTCGCTGGAAAATAGCACGATCGTCTTGTCCGCCAAGCCAAGCTGTTGCAGGTGATCGAGCAACTTGCCCACGTCGGCATCCAGCCGCGTGATCATGGCCGCCTTGTTCTTCTCGGGTTGTGGCCAGTCTTCGTGGGTGTAAGGCGCGTCAGAGGGCACCTCATTGCCGTTTTTGTCGACTTGGGTCTTTTCGTTGTTCGCATGCGGAACGATGGTCGCAAAGTACAGAAAGAACGGCGATTGCCGATTCGTTTGGATAAAATCCAACGCTTCTTTCAACAGCAAATCGGGAGCGTAAACGACCGGCTTCTCGGCAACGCCCTCGACATCGGCTCGCTGGACGTTCTGAGGGATCGGCTCGCGGTGCGTGCCACGGACCAGGTACGGCGGATAGTAATTGTGGGCGTGCCGCTGATTGAGATAGCCGTAAAACACGTCGAAACCTTTCTTGGTCGGCACACCGGTCGAACCTTCTTCGCCCAGCCCCCATTTGCCGATCAGAGCGGTTTTGTAGCCTTGCTTTTGCAGGATCTCGGCGACACAGACATCGTCAGGCGTCAAAGGCACGTTGCTATGAGGGGCACCTCCGCCTCCGTTGCCGCGAACGCGACAATGCCCTGTGTGCAAGCCGGTCATCAGGGCACACCGCGACGGGGCGCACACGGTGCTACCGGCATAGCATTGGGTGAAACGCAGGCCTTCTCGGGCCAACCGATCGAGGTTCGGCGTGCGAATGCGTGTTTGTCCGTAACAACCTAGGTCGCCGTACCCCAGATCGTCGGCCAAGATGAACACGATGTTCGGCTTGCGTTCCTGGGCCGCAGCAGTCGTGATCTCCGCGAAGCAACTCCAACCCAGCAACGGCAGCAAGAGTCGGTACATGGTAATTCCTCGTCGAGGTCAAGATCGGCAAAGCTTTATCGAGCAAGCAGTTGAAAGCACAGACAAACTAAGAGGTCGGGATGAACAGGTATAGGAGCAAAATCACGCGGAAGCGCGGTTTCGCCTTCCCACCGCTGAGGTAGCAAGAACGGTCGGAGGACTAAATCGCTGAGGGCGTGACTTCGCCCCACGGCCAAGCGGTTCCCAAAGCCCGCTTCTGAGCTGCGGTGATTTGGCGAATGCCGACTTCCCCCAGAGCGAGCATGGCATCGAGTTGGGCACGGGTGAAGGTGGTTTCTTCGCCGGAACCTTGCACTTCGATCAAGCGACCGTCCCCGGTCATCACCAAGTTCAGATCTACCTCGGCGTCGCGGTCTTCGACATATTCGAGATCCAAGCAGACTTCTCCTGCGACGATCCCCACGCTGATGGCAGCCACACTCTGAGTGACTATCGCCGAGACGGGGCCGAGTTCCTGCTGCTGCGCCAGAGCATCGCACAACGCGACGAACGCACCGTTGATGCTTGCCGTACGGGTTCCGCCATCGGCTTCCAGAACATCGCAGTCGAGCCACAACGTCCGTTCGCCCAAACGGGACAGATCGACCACAGCACGCAAAGCCCGGCCGATCAGGCGTTGAATTTCGATGCTGCGGCCATCGGGTTTGCTAGTCGAACGCGGCTTGCGTGTGCCACTGCTGCCGGGAAGCATGCTGTATTCCGCGGTCAACCATCCTTGGCCCTGACCGACCAAAAACGGCGGCACCGCGTTTTCGATGCAACAGGTGCAAAGCACCATCGTTCGGCCCATACGGACCAGCACACTTCCCGGGGCAGAACGCGTGAATTGGCGTTGGAATTCCAGGGGACGTAAAGAATCTACCGGACGTTGGTTCGGTCGAGACGACATGAATGCGATGTCCTTGTATTTAGCCGCACTAGGCGAACGAACATGGGCAGTGGGGGATGGAAACCATCGCGCGACTTCCACGCCACTTACGCGATTTCATCAGACCACTTCATGGCCCAAAATCAAGCGCGAACTGCTGGCAGCGACCGAAAATCGGCGAAGACTCCAATTTGGGAAGTGAGGAGCCGACACGCCAGTCGTCGGGTGGTTTTCAACTCGTCGTCGGATGGATCTGCAATACCTCCATCAACTTACATCGCTTACCCTTGCAACGGACCAAGGCGGTTTTCTGGAGGACGTGCCAAACGACGGGCTTCCAAGGTGTACGCTTTGTTGCCGCCGGAGATGCCTTCGCCGGCTTGACCGCTGGTCTGCAACGGCAAACACCACGATTCGGTCGAGCCATCATCCCAGGTGATTTGCAAAGATCGGCAGATGCGCCAGACTCCTGTGGCCGTAGTGGTTTTGCTGTTGCGCAACGTACTACTGACGGTGCCTTCTGGGGGTTCGCCCGGCGAACGGCCCGAGGTGATGCACCACGCCTGTTGCGGCCAATCGAAATGGTAGTGCTTCCCCCCTCCTCCGTCATAAGCGACATCCCAAACGCCCATCAGCCGCCGTGCGTTGCACTCGGCCGCGATCTGTTCTTCGGTCATCACCGGAAACCTGGCCCACAGATCCGAGCGTTTCAACGCTTCGGCCCAAGGGGCACGCAGTTCGCTACCATACGGATGGAGCAGTCGACCGGTCAAATAGGTGTCGCCACAGACGGAAACATCAGGATTCATAAACGAATGGCCGACCGTGGTATGACCAAATACCTTCGAGCCGATCGACAGTTTCAGGTTCAGTTCCGTCGTGTATTTGTTTGGTCGGCCACAACTACAGGCGTACAGCACTACGATCGGTGCCGTCGTGAATTTCTTGTTCAACACGTTGAGCAGTTCGTCGATGTGTTCGACATACATGTTGGCGCTGGACATGCCTTCGGGAATGCCATGCCCGAAGTAAGCGAACAGATTGAGATTGCCTGGGCAGTAGTCTTCGATCACTTTGAGAAAATCTTTGCGGCGTTCGCTGCTTTTGAGGGTGTTGTTGAAGGTGCGAAACGAGCAGTTGAACGCAGTGGCAAATTTGCGGGCACCGACCAGAAATGCTCCTGTGGCGTCGTTGCTATGGGTGTCGTAGCCGGCGCTGATAGCGAAGGCGCGAAGTCCGGTAGGGGTCTCGGGCATGGTAAGGGCGCTCCTCGGACGATTCTCGTTCGCGGAACAAGGCATATGGAAATGGTATCGCCGACGGGCAGGGTCACAAGGAGAATTCGCCAACTTCCATCGGAACTTCACAACCGTTTGCGGAAAACGATCATGTCATCACCGTCGCTGTAGAAATCGCGCAGTTGGGCCGCCCATTCGTAGCCGTGCTTGTGGTAGAAGCGTCGCGTCGCTTCGTATAACGGCGTCGAGGAAGTTTCGATCAATAACAATCGGCCGTTGGCAGCACGAATGTCGGCCTCGACAAACTGCAACAGTTGCGCGCCGAAGCCTTGCTGTTGCCGATCTTTGCGCACCGCGATCCAGTACAGATACCAGGTGCGATCGGTCATCGCGGCCGGGGCATGGTAAACGTAGCCGACGATCTCTCCTGCAACCTCGGCGACAAACGCCCGATGCCCGAAGGTGTGATTGCTGGCGTGAAAGTCGTCGAGTACCTCGTGCAGGGCTTGTATTTCCAGGGGTTTGAACACGCCGGTTTCATCGGTCAGACGCACCAACGTCGGCGTATCGCTCGGTAATGCAGGACGAATTTTCATCGACGACGACCTTTCCTTTGCGGAACCGCTTGCGTAGTCCGACGAATCCCTTGCGGGGCCACTTGCGTAGTCCGACAAATTCCGCTGTCCGAACCACCTGCCGGTGGATGGTACTATAAGCCACAAAGGCGAACCGATCGAACCCGATTTTCAGCCCCATTTTCCCGAGGCATGCTTGCGATCGGCCGAAGCCTTCTCATTTTCGCGGCGACGTTGAT
>CALEEC010000135.1 GCA_937949245.1 uncultured Gemmataceae bacterium
GTGGAACCCCGACGCCAAGGAGATCGTGATCGTCGGCGAGTTTGCCCGGCAGCATGGCGCACGCATCCCGGGGCGTTTGATCAGTTCGGCCAAATCGTGGTTATGTCATGCCGGGGTCGATCGAACGCAACCGCTGCTGCCCTGGAACGCCCCTCCAGATGTGGTACGCTTGTCGCCGTTAGAAGTTTCGACCCGTTACCTGCGGCACATGGTCGATGCCTGGAATCATACGCCGACACGCCCAGCCGATGAACGGATGGAAGAGCAAACGATCGTCCTGACGGTGCCGGCTTCGTTCGACGACGTCGCCCGTTCGCTCACCTTGGAAGCGGCCCAACTTGCCGGGTTGAAGCACGTCACGCTCTTGGAGGAACCGCAAGCCGCATTCTACTGCTGGCTGGGGATGAATCCTCCCCAGGAAGTTGGCCGATTGCGACCGGGCATGCGTTGTCTGGTAGTCGATGTCGGCGGGGGAACGAGCGATTTTTCGGTCATTCGCTGTGCCGAGGAACAGGGCGAGATCACCTTCGTTCGCGAATCGATCGGCGATCATCTGCTGTTAGGAGGCGACAACATGGACTTGGCCCTGGCCAAAGCCCTCGAAGGGCGTTTTGGCTCGGCCAAATTAGACGCGGCTCAGTTCGGCGCTTTGGTGCAAGCGTGCCGGGCCGCTAAAGAGGCTTTGCTGTCGAAGACTCCCCCTGCCGAAGTGCCGATCACCATCATGGGCCGCGGCCGATCCATCATCGGCGGCACCCTTTCGACCACCCTGAAACCGGACGAATTGCGCCAGATCCTGTTCGAGGGCTTCTTCCCGCAGGTCGATTTTGCCAGCGAACCCCGGCGTGGCCGCGGCGCACTGCACGAAATGGGACTCCCCTATGTCAACGATCCAGCCATCACCCGGCACTTGGCCGCCTTCCTGCACCACCAGCGCGACCCGGCCGATCGCAAGCCCGACGCGATCTTGTTCAACGGCGGAGTGTTCCAACCCCAAGTGCTCCGCGAACGATTGATCGCCACGATGCGCCCTTGGTACACAGCCCAAGGGGAAAGTTGGGAACCACTGATCCTGGCCAGTCCGTCGTTGGATTTGGCCGTCGCTTGGGGAGCGGCGTACTGCGGTTGGTTGAAGCACATCGGTGGACGACGCATCGGCGGAGGGATTCCGCGTTCGTATTATGTCGCGGTGGAACGCCCCCCCGAGGCAACAACCGAGACAACCACTTCCCCGGTGCAATCTCCCCCTCGGCAAACGGTGTTGTGTGTCATTCCCCGACATCAGCCAGAAGGCACCGAGATCGCGTTAGCGCAACCTCAGTTGGAATTGGCCTTGGGCCAACCGGTGTTGTTTCCTTTGTACACCTCGACAGTCCGCGGCGAGGACCAAGCCGGCTACGTACTGGAAGTGTCGCCGGATCAATTGATGGAGCTACCACCGCTGCATACCGTGCTTCGCGGAGGCAAACGCAGTGGCACGAAACGTGTGCCGGTGACGTTGGCCTCGCGTTGTACCGAAATCGGCACCTTGGAACTGTTCTGCGTCGCTGCGGAAGGCGAGCAGCGTTGGCGTTTGGAATTCAACGTCCGCGATGTCCTGCGCGATCCGAGCAGTCGGAGCAAACCGCTGCCGGAAGATGCAGAGCAAGCCTCATTGGTCGATGTCTGGCCCGAAGCGCAGGTGCAAGCGGCCGCCAGCCTGATTCGCGGCACCTTCACCGCGACCGGCGACAACGTGGTTCCCCCGACCGAGCTGCCCAAGGCACTCGACGCCGCTTTAGAAGCCCCCCGCAACGACTGGCCCACCGGGCTATGTCGGCGTTTATGGGACTTTCTCGCCGAGGTTGCCGAGGAACGCGGTCGCTCGGCCGCTCACTTGGTGCGTTGGTATCATCTCGCCGGTTTCTGTCTGCGACCCGGCTTCGGCGATCCGCTCGACCGATACCGCATCGAAGCGTTATGGAAGTTGGTCAACGCGCCGTTCCGTGCCGTGGCCACCCCGGGCGTTAAAGCCCTTGAGAGCGGGGCCGATGCTTGGATCATGTGGCGTCGCGTCGCAGGAGGATTGAATACCCCCTTACAACAGACCCTATTCAATCGCTTACGGCCAGTGTTGTTGGGGGGCAAGAACAAACCCGCGGTCAAACCGAATAACAACGAACTAGCGGAAATGTGGCGTGCCGCTGCCAGTTTGGAACGCTTGGACCTCAAGACCAAAGAAGCCTTGGGAGCCGAAGTGCTGAAATACACGCGCAAAGAGCCGATGCCGACGTTCGTCTTGTGGTCGTTGACTCGCCTAGGAGCACGCCGACTTCTGTATGGCCCGATGAACGCGGTGGTCCATCCTGAGGTGGTGCAGGGATGGTTGGAAACGATCCTGGACTTTGAACCCCGCAACGAGCATGACGAATCGGCCTTCGGCTTTTGTCTGGCCCAATTGGCTCGGCGTACCGGGCTGCGGGCATTGGACATCGAAGACAGTTTCCGCAAGAGCGTATCGACCGTGCTACACGGCTTGAAGGTGCCCGACGAGTGGAAGCAAATGGTCGAGGAGGTCCGCGACGAAGCCCAAGAAGATCGGAATCGTCTGTTCGGCGAAAATCTACCGATTGGCCTGCGTCTGGTACGCAGTTAAGCGGTCGCTTGGGCGATCGCAATCCACGTCTGGAACGCGAAGAACCGACCACGCCCGTCGTCAGGAGAGACACCACCCGTGACTAGCGTCCGCGGCTCTTATCTTCGCATGAACGATCTCAGGAGCCGACGACGC
>CALEEC010000136.1 GCA_937949245.1 uncultured Gemmataceae bacterium
GTTGATAATGCGGATCTTTTCTTGTTTTTTCGGATCGCGACCATGATGGGAGCAGTCGTGATGCCCCTCGGAAACTCCGATGAACGGATAAGGACGATTGCTACCATCGTTGCCAAACGGGAGGGTGACCACCCGGGTCAGATCTCCTTGGAAGGCAAGGACCATCAGATCGCACATCAATTGGATGTGTTCCGCGAGATCACGGGGGATGCCTGTCGGTTTGGGGAGATTCGGAGTAAACGATTTTTTGCTGGCTTGCTGTTGCTTCAGCCGCTGAATTCGGTGTTCGATTTCGCGTACCGAAGTTAGGTATTCCTCCATCTTCCGTTGATCGGTGGCACCGAGTCGCTTGCGGAGTTGGTTGGCATCTTCGCGGACGAAGTCGAGGATCGACTTGTTGAACATGTCGCGCCGGGCACGGGCTTCCGCGACCTCTTTGGCGTTTTGACCACCGAACAAGCGATCGAAGACCAAAGCAGGATCGACTTCTTTGGCATTGGGCGTCGATTCACTGCGCCAAGACAGGTTGGAAGAATAGGCGCAACTGTAGCCAGAGTCGCAACTTCCGGCTTGTTGTCCTCGCTCGATGCCCAGTTCGAGCGACGGGAACAAGGTGTTGTCACCAATTTGCGAAGCGATCCATTGATCGGCCGATTGACCGGCACGGATGTCGGCACCGGCAGTTTTACGCGGTTGCCGACCAGTGAGAAAAGCGGCCATCGCTCGGGCATGATCTCCCGGGCCGTCGCCGTTGGCACGGGCTTTGTCCAGGGCCAATCCCGACAAGATGTTCAGGTCATCTTTGAAAGGTGCTAACGGCTCCAAAATCCAGGGAAGTTTCGTCCCCAGTTTGCCGACCTCGTCCGGCGTCCAATCGGGCATGTGCGCGCCGTTGGGAACGTAGACGAACGCTGTGCGGATAGGCAGGCCATTGGCAGCCGTGCTGACTTTGGCAGTCTCCGTGGGAGCGGCAGACAGCGGAGGCGTCATCGCTTCCAGATACGGGAGGGCAATTGCGGTGCCCAGACCTTTTAGGAAGGTGCGGCGAGGAAGCGTGGTTGGCATGATTATTCGCTCCTTTGGGTGTGCCGTTTTTGGAAGGGATCGCTTTCAACGATCGCCAGGATCAACGCCGAGAAACGATCGCCGTTTTGCGTCAATTTCTTGGTAATTTCATCGACCGCGCAACGGTCGTAGTATTCTAGCCCACGCCCGAGGGCATAAGTGAGCATTTTTTCGGCAAGACATTTGCGGAAGAGGTTTGCTTTTTTCCGCAAGATGGCTCGTAAGTCGGCGGGGCCAGAGAACTTCGAGCCATCAGGAAGCACTCCGGAAGCATCGATAGGGAATTTCCCTTCGTGCGTCCGCCAAGCACCGATGGCATTGAAATTTTCCATCCCGAAACCGATCGGATCCATGCGTTGATGGCACGAGGCACAAGTGGGATTGGTGCGATGTTGCTCCATTTTTTGCCGGAGTGTTCCGGTAAGAGGTCTTTTCGCATCTTCGAGTTCGGGAACTTCAGGAGGCGGCGGAGGAGGCGGAGTTCCCAGGATGTTCTCCAGAACAAACTTTCCTCGTTTGACGGGAGAAGTACGGGTAGGATTTGAGGTCAAAGCCAAGATGCTGGCATGAGTGATAATGCCGGCTCGGCGGTCATCGGTGAAATAGACTTTTTGGAATTCGGGCGTTTTCACATTCAGCCCGTACAGTTTCGCCAGTTTGTCGTTGACGAAGGTGTACTTGGCATCAAGGAATTCCAACACGCTGCGGTCTTCGCGGACGATGGATTCAAAAAACAACTCCGTCTCACGAATCATCGCGTCGCGCAAGGCGTCATCCCATTCTTTGAACTGCTTGCGATCGGGTTGGAATGTTCGCAGTTGGCGAAGCTGAAGCCATTGCCCTGCAAAATTTTCTGTCAATGCTCGCGCTTTAGGGTCTTTCAGCATGCGTTGCACTTGAGCCCGCAGCACCTCGGGTTTGCGCAAGGTGCGGTTCTCGGCGAGGCGGAACAACTCCTCATCGGGCATGCTGGACCACAGGAAGTACGACAACCGAGAGGCGAACTCAAAGTCGTTCACCGTCCGAATGCCATCGGGAGCGGGGAGTCCCTCGTCGGGTTCAACGCGGAACAGGAAGTTCGGTGAAACCAAAACTCCTTTGAGCATCCAACGCACGGCCGATTCAAACGATTCCCCCTGGGCGTCGGCAAAGCGGAAAAGGGCGACGAGTCGATCGACTTCGCTCGGTTGCACCGGACGGCGATAGGCACGGCGTGCAAATTCGGCGGCTATCTTGCGTGCTGCTTCCGCTCGAGCCGCCGGCGTGGCCGCGGTCGGCTTAGCAATCATGATCCGCACATGCGATTCGGGGAGAGGTTTCGGTTTCGCGTTGAAGGGGCCTTCCACTTCGATGCTCAGCAAAGCGAGGTTGCGGTCTTTGTTTTTGGGGGCCGTCGCTTTCTCATCGTAGAAGTCGTTGACAAAAGCGACAGCCAGCCGCTTTTGGCCATGCCCTACATGGACTTTCGCTTCGTAAATTTCCGGCTTCGCTTCTGTGGCGGCCACCGCGAAGGTCTTCACATCTTTGTTGTCGATCCGCAAAACCATTTTGGGCAATTCGTTGCCGGCTTGCTCTCCGTAGGCCCGGATGCGGATTTGATAGTCTCCATCGTTCTTGAAGTAGAAGTTAACGAACGCTTCCGCATTGGTGAAGAAATAGATCCTTTTGGCAGCTCGATCTTTAGCTCCGTGCAAGGCAATTTGAATTTGCTGGGGATTGATCCGAATCTTCTCCGGCGTGATCGGGCCTTTCGGTTCATCCACAATGGCTGCTGCCAACACTTTATCAGCCGCAGCCAGATATTTCTCCATCAAGATCGGCGGCATGGATAACACATCACCGATATGATCAAAACCGTAGCCGACATCGTCCGAAGGAAAATCATCCGCCGGTGTTAGGTTCACTCCGAGCAGATCGCGGATGGTGTTGTTGTATTCGGCACGATTCAACCGCCGCACCGTCACCCGGCCAGGGTCGTAGGTTCGGCCACAATCGACCTTGGTCAGTTCATTTTCGATCCAGGTGAGGAAGCGTTCGGTTTGCTTCATGTCCGGTTGTGGTTTGTTGCTCGGCGGCATTTGCCGAGTACGCACCTGTTCCAAGATTTTCTCCCAGGTCGAGCGATCCTTGCGGGCGTCGGCATCGGTGCGATACTTGGCAAAATTCAGGCCAGCTATCTGCTTCGTTGCACCGTGACACTGGAAGCAATGCTTGGATAGAAATGGCACGATGTGTTCGCCAAATTCCTTGGAAACGGCGGCTTGGCTCGGTGATTTCGGCGTAGCCTCGGTCGCGAGCGGTTTCGGTGCGGCGGCCTGAATCTGCGACGGGGCCGAAGACTCGGCGAATTTGGAGGTACTGGAGCGGAATAAGAACTCTGTGGCGATAAGAACTACGACACCAATTGCAATTGCGGGCCAATACCAACGCTTCATCAGTTCTGCCTCTGACTCGGTCTCTAAGAAAAACCAGTTTTATCCTAGACGAGAGCCAAGCAGTTGGCAATCATTACCCATTTGCTTTTGTCTGTCCAAAACATAGTCGATGTCCCTTGCTGGAAGAGAACCATTGAGCCGATTCGCCTCTGGACTTCTCCTGAAAACTTCGTAGGAACGTTGCCAAGACTCCGGCTTCACGGTTATCTGAACGTGATGAACCATAAACCTTTTCGGCTCAATCAGGAGCCTTCGATCATGGACCGAACCGCTGAATATCGCCTCGCGGAAATCCGGGATAAAGTTCAGAACAACATTCGCTTGACTTACGACGATGGCCTGTTCCTCGATCAGCAAGTCGATCTACTGACGCTGGGCGAACTTGCCAACATCGTGCGGGAACGCAAAAACGGCAACATCGCCTACTACAACGTCAACGAACATTTGAACCCCACCAACGTCTGTGTGTATCGCTGCAATTTTTGCGCGTTTCGCTCCGATCTGAAAGGACCCCGCGCGTATGTGATGTCCGACGAGCAAATTTTAGAGCGTGCCCGCGAAGCCAACGACCGGGGTTGCACCGAACTGCACATCGTCGGCGGACTGCACCATCTGAAACCGTATGAATGGTATCTGAACATCATTCGGATCATTCACAACGCCTTCCCACGCTTGCACTTGAAAGCCTACACGGCCGTCGAATGGGACTGGTTCGCGCGGCTGACGGGTCGACCGACCAAAGATATTCTGGCCGAATTCCGCGATGCCGGGTTAGGAAGTCTCCCCGGAGGAGGCGCGGAGATCTTTCATCCGGAAGTGCGCGAACGCATTTGCGAACACAAGGCCAACGCGGAGAATTGGTTGCGCATCCATCAAGAAGCTCATGAATTGGGGCTGCGTTCCAATGCGACTATGTTGTATGGCCACATCGAAAATAGCCATCATCGCCTAGATCACTTGCTGCGGTTGCGCGAATTGCAAGACCGCACTGGCGGGTTTCAGACGTTCATCCCCTTGGCTTTTCACCCCGATAACACCAAATTGGCTCATCTAAGCAAACCCAGCGTGCTTATGGATTTGCGCGTGATGGCCCTGAGCCGGTTAATGCTCGACAACTTCCCCCACATCAAAGCCTACTGGATCATGCTGGGCATCCCCACTGCGCAAATCGCGCTCAGTTTCGGGGCGGATGATATTGACGGAACCGTCGTCCATGAAAAGATTTATCACGATGCCGGCTCGACCTCGCCGCAAGAGTTGACCGTCGAGGAAATTCGTCGCCTCATCCTCGAAGCCGGGCGAACTCCCGTGGAGCGTGACACCTTGTATCACGAAGTCATCCGCGACCATGCCGTAAGTCGGCAGTGGAGTCCAGGAAAACCTTTGCATCTGGAAGTGCTGACGACGGCAAATTGACAGCCGCTGACTCGACAACCCCTTGGCCGAGCGATGCTCTGGGGGAGGTTAAAGCGTCAGAATCACACTCCCCCAAGTCAATCCACCACCGAAAGCGACGAGGACGACAGTATCTCCGGGGTGGGTTCTGCCTTCGCGAATCGCTTCGTCCAGCGCGATCGGCACCGAGGCCGCAGATGTATTGCCGTAGCGGTCGAGATTGACCATCACGCGGTCGGCAGGGAAACCGGTCTGCTCCAAGGCGGCATCGATGATCCGGCGATTGACTTGATGCGGAATCAGCAATTTCATCTCGGTGCCTAGTTCGCGGCAATCGCGGATTGCCTTGGCCATCAACTCGGCCATCCGATGCACGGCAAAACGGAACACCTCGCGTCCATTCATCCGCAAGAATTCCGGCGAGGTCGGCACCCCCTGGATCGGCCCGGTATGCTTCGACACCAGAGCCGGCACATGAATCAGATGCGCTCCTTTACCATCCGAATAAAGATGCGTCCGCCGCACCCCCACGTTAGGTTCCGTACTCGCGGACAAAACGATCGCCCCCGCGCCGTCGCCAAATAAGATGCAACTGTTGCGATCGGTAAAATCAATCACCCGGGATAACGTCTCCGATCCGACAACCAACACATTGCGGGCCGCACCATTTTGGATGAATTGCGTGGCCACCGAGATGCTGTACAGAAAACCGGTACACGCCGCAGTCAGGTCGAACGACGGAATCGGCCGACACCCCAAGGCCGCCTGGAGGTAATTGGCATTCGACGGCGTCATCAGCACCGGCGTCACCGTTGCGCAGATAATCAGATCGAGTTCATGAGCCGGCAGTCGCGCCGCTTCGAGCGCCTTCTGGGAAGCATCGATTGCCAAGCTGATGGAAGTTTCTTCCGGGGCCGCGATCCGCCGTTCGCGAATGCCTGTGCGAGTTCGGATCCATTCATCCGAAGTCTCGAGCGTGGCGGCAAATTCATCGTTGCGCATGACTCGAACCGGCAGGGCACTGCCGGTTCCCCGCAACACAACGCTCGTCGTTGAATTCATGCCCCACCTGGACGAAGCTTGCAACCCAGGAATTGCGACGATACTTTCGCAATCATAGACAAGATCGGCCTTTGCATCTAGCGGAAAATGCTCTCGCGACAATGACAAGTCTTTTCCGGGCACCCAAAATCGGCGTACCCTCTCGACACCGATCTAGACAAGAGATAGAATTCGCTGCCATAGTATGATTTCTCCTACCTCCCTTACCTCCTCCTCGGAGTCGGTCGATGAAACCAACGTCCTCGTGCCCAGGACCTGTCTCGCGTCGACAATTTTTGCGGATCGGGGGGCTTACCTTCGCTGGTTGGGGAATCGATCGCGTTTTACCCTGGAATTTACGCGCTTCCGCGAAGGCTGCAAGTCCTTCCAAGAGCGATACCTCCGTCATCTTTATCTGGCTTCCAGGCGGCCCACCTCACATGGAAACCTACGACATGAAGCCCGATGCTCCCGCTGAATATCGGGGCGAATTCAAACCCATTCGCACCAATGTGCCTGGCATCGAGGTCTGCGAACATCTCCCCCTGCATGCCAAAATCGCCGACAAATTTGCCATCATCCGCTCGATCGCTCACACCTTCTCTGACCACGGCGGCGGCCATAAAAAATTCCTCACCGGCCGCGACCCCCTTCAGCCCGTCGGCTTTGTGAACGATTACCCCATGGTCGGATCGATGGTCGCCCAACTACGGCAAGACCAGGTCGCGGGGGTGCCCAACTACATTTGCGGCGTCGATCGTGGCCGACAAGGCATTGACACCTTCAGTTTCGGCTCAGCCTATCTGGGGCCAGCGACACACCCCTTCATGATCGTCGGCGATCCCAGCGAACCCAACTTCCAAGTGCAAAATCTCTCTCTCCCCGCAGGCGTGCAAGACCGGCTCCCGGACCGCCTCGACCTATTGGCCCAATTTGATCATCCCCCCGCCCAAGACAACGATGGCCGCATGCAAGCCCTGGCTCAGCATCGTTCCCGTGCCGTGCAACTAATCACCTCCGACACCGCCCGTAAAGCGTTCGACCTCTCTCAGGAATCGCGCAAAACCCGCGAAAAGTACGGCATGCATCGCTACGGCCAACGCGCTTTGATCGCTCGGCGTTTGGTCGAAGCCGGTGCCAGTTTCGTCACTATGGTCATGGAAAATCCCACTCCACCCGGCGGCACTATGCCCAAAGAGGTTTGCTACAATTGGGATTCCCATGCCGTCAATTGCCATCTCTTTGAAGACTTCAAATTCCGAGCCCCTTATTACGATCGTGCCATCTGGGCGTTGATCTCCGACCTGTACGACCGCGGCTTGGACCAAAAAACTATGGTGATCGTCACCGGCGAATTTGGCCGTACCCCTCGCATCAATTATGCCAAGGGCACTCATACCGGCGTTCAGCAACCCGGCCGCGATCATTGGCCCCAAGCCATGTCCGTACTGGTTTCTGGCGGTGGTTTTCGCATGGGACAAATTATCGGTTCCACGACTGCTAAAGGGGAGACCCCGAAAGATCGGCCGATGACTCCCAACGATCTATGGGCCACCATGTTCCGTCATCTGGGCATTGACTACCGTAACACCCATTTCCTCGATCAGACCGGCCGACCCATGCCCATGCTGACCGATGGCACCCCGATTGCCGAACTCTGCTAACGCCCGCCGCTGGCTGAGCGCTTGCCCGCTCTCTTCTCCTGAGCGGGGGGCTGACGCCCCCCGTGTCCGCATGCTTCGCCTGTGTCCGCCCTCTCCGCTACGCCTCCTCGGGATCGGGAGGAAGTCCTTTGCCGATCGCTTCGGGCGAAACCTCCGCTTCCGTCTTCCCTTGCAACGTCGCTTGTACCACCGAGTTCATCAGCAACTCGGCCAACGGTAGCGTTGCTTGGCCAAACTCCGCTACCGCTTGCTGCAACTGATCCACATCGTTCCCCGCCATGGCCGCGGTCAAGCGTTGCCGCGCCGTTTCGATCCGTTCCCGCTGGCCTGCCTCTAGTTGCTCCCCGGCCTGTTCCAACGCCTTGGCCGTGTGCCGTAAGTCTGCATCCGCCTTGTTCCGCAACTCGATCAACCGCCGTGCGGTAAAATCCTCTTGGGCATGCTCCACACTCTCTAGCACCAACCGCTCGACCTCGGCTTGGGTCAGTCCCGATCCGGGTTGCACGCTGACCTGCGCCTGCTGGCCACTGCGACGCTCCAACGCCGACACCGTCAACAGGCCGTTCTGATCCACCATAAACGTCACGTCGATCTGGGCCATCTGTGCCGGCATCGGCGGAATCCCCGACAGCTTGAATTTCCCCAAAAACCGACAGTCTTTCGTCAGTTCTCGCTCTCCCTGATAGATCGCAATGCTGACGGCCGTCTGATTGTCCACGAACGTCGTATATCGTGTCGTCGCTCGCGTCGGAATCGTCGTGTTACGATGGATCACCTTATCCACCACGCCCCCCAGCGTTTCGATGCCCAACGACAACGGCACCACATCCAGCAACAACATCCCCCGCCGCGAACCGCTCAAAATATCCGCTTGAAGGGCCGCCCCCATAGCGACCACTTCCTCCGGGTTCAATTCGGTATGTGGCGTTCGGCCAAAAAATTCCGCAACCCGCTGACGCACATACGGAATCCGCGTCGAGCCCCCCACCAGCACCACTTCGTCGATCTGCGCCGGTTTTAGCCCCGCATCCCGCAACGCCAAGCGGCACCGGTCGAGCGTCCGTAGAATGAATGGTTCCAACAACTTCTCGAATTCCTCCCGAGTCACCGTCCGTTGCCGCGACAACCCCCGCGATGGCACCTCCAAACGCAGCACCGTTTGTTCCTCGGTCGACAGAGCAATCTTGGCTCGTTCCGCCGCATCGCGCAGTGCCTGCAACACTTCGGCATCGCGTTGGTTCAGATCCAATCCCCAGTCGTTGGCCGCCAACTGCATCAAGGCACGGTCAAAATCATCGCCTCCCAACATCGTGTCGCCATGCGTCGATAATACCTTGAACACCCCGTCGGACAGCGTCAGAATCGAACAATCGAAGGTGCCCCCGCCCAAGTCATAGACAGCCACGTTCCCCGTCTTGCGTTGGTCTAGCCCATACGCCAACGCGGCCGCCGTTGGTTCGTTGACGATGCGTAGCACGTCCAACCCTGCGATGCGGCCGGCGTCGCGGGTGGCTTGCCGTTGCGTATCATCGAAGTACGCTGGGACCGTAATAACCGCTTTCGTCGGATTGCCGGCCCGGCGACGTACTTCCCGCAAGATCATCGCCGAGATTTCTTCGGGCGTATGCTCTTTGCCGTTGATGACCACATGCAGCACCTTACGGCCCGGCTCCGGTTCGCGTTCGATCACCTGATAAGGGATCAGTTCCAATTCCCGCTTCAGATCGGCCAAGGTGCGGCCCATCAGGCGTTTGACGCTGAAAATGGTTTGATTCGGATCGCGCAAGGCCCGTTGCCGCGCTTCGGTTCCGACAAGTACCGACCCATCCTCATGAAAACTAACCACACTCGGCACCAAAGCGTTGCCGCTCGCATCGCGAACGACCTCCGGTTTGCCGTCACGCACATAAGCGGCCAAACTGAACGTGGTCCCCAGGTCGATACCGACAATGTTGGGATTCATAGAATCTGATCTTGGGTGGGTGGAAGGCCAAATTTCCGTAGGTTCCCATCGAAACCGCGACGGCTCGTTGGCTACAACAACACTCTCAGATGTAGTTTAGCGAAGCCCCTGGCAGGGGGCAAATCCCACGTCAGACGAACAGCCGCCGACGCTGGTCGGGGGGGATTTACTCCCTCCGGTCGCTGACGCTTCCAGCTCGCCTAGTCAGGATCCCAAGAGCCGACGACGCCAGTCGTCGGGTGTTTTCTTCCCTGGCGTCGGGCTGGCGACGCGAGTCATTAGGGAGTCATGCCTTCACTCCGTGGCGTCGAGGCGTTCGCAGGCTTCGCCTTCGACGAATTGCGTAACCCGTGGATCGCTGCACCGCTCCAAATCACTCGGTGTGCCATCGAAAATCACCTGCGGATCGTTCGGTCCGATCCGAGCGACCGGAACCACCATGACGATTCGATCGGCCACCTTGCGAACTGTTTTCATGTCGTGCGTAATGACAATACTGGTCACCGGTCGTTCCCGACGCGTTCGTAGAATCAATTCGTTGATGACATCCGACATGATCGGATCCAATCCCGTGGTTGGTTCGTCGTACAGCATCACTTCGGGATCAAGAGCTAAGGCGCGGGCCAGTCCGACACGTTTTTTCATGCCACCGGACAGTTCGGCTGGCATTTTCGTCAAAGCCGCCGGAGTCAAGCCGACACCGCGAAGTTGCTGCAAAACTTTCGCTTCGATCTGCTCCTCGCTCATCTCCCCGCGTGCTCGTAGGCCGAAGGCAATGTTGTCATAGACGTTCAGACTGTCGAACAACGCCGCTCCTTGGAACAGATACCCCAAACGAAGGCGTTCCCGCATCAACTTGCGTTCCGGCAGTCGAGCCATTTCTTGGCCGTCGAAAGTCACTCGTCCTGTGGTGGGACGCAGTAAGCCGACGATCAGTTTGAGGAAAACCGATTTGCCGCAACCGCTCTCGCCGATGAGAACCAGCGTCTGACCTCGCGGAATTTCCAGATGAATGTCACGCAACACCTCATTGCGACCGAACCGAATGCTGGCATGCTCGGCAACGATGATCGGCCGGTCCTGGACAACAGACGAGCGATCGACCGACGGCCGATCATCTACCAAGGGCCGATCGTTGACGATGGGCCGGTCGTTGATATCCACTTGTTCTCTGCCGGGAAGTTGCTCGCTGGCAGGAACTTGGTCGCTGACAGGAAGTGGATTATTGCCGGGAACTGGGTGGCTGGCTGCGGGAGGGTCGCTGACAGCAGCCTGATCGGGGACCGATTCTGGGTTACGCACCGGAACCTGGTCACTGGCCGGGGGAGGAAGAGTCGATTCGTTCCCAGGGGTAGACATGGATGAAGATTCCTCCCCTCAACCCGGTCCTAAGCCACCGGGGGGCCACAAGTAGGCTTGCAGGCCGTAAAAGAACATCACCAAGAAAAAGTCTAAGGCCAAGATTGAGATGAAAGAAAAAACGAACGATTCAGTAGCTGCTCGGCCGACGCCTTCGGCTCCCTGGCCACTGCGAAAACCGCAATGACAAGCAATCAAGCCAATGACTCCGCCAAACAGGACCGATTTCCCCAATCCCGTGAGGATGTCCCAGTTTTTGACCCAATCGCGGGCATATTGCCAGTAGAAATGGGCTTCCACATGATAAATGCCGACGCAGATGAAGGCACTGCCAATGACGCCAGCGGTGTCGGCCAACACGGTCAGCAACGGCGTCAGCGTCAGACAAGCGATGAAACGCGGCATGACCAGATAATGCACCGGATCGACGCCCAGACAGGAGACGGCATCGATCTGTTCGGTGACTCGCATGGTCGCCAGTTCGGCCGAGATCGCGGAACCGACACGTCCTGCGAGCATGACGGCCGTTAGCACCGGCCCAAATTCGCGGACGATCGACAAGTTGGTGATCGATCCCAACATGCTGTCCATGCCAAAACGATGGAACTGCGAATAGGTCTGCACCGCTAGCACTAGACCGATAAACAAGCCGGTGATCGCAATCACGCCGACACTATGGACGCCGACACGATACAGAATCGGCAGCAGTACCCGAAAACGAAAGTGTCGGCTGAACAATCCCAGAAAGGTGTGCCAAGTGAACAGGGTGAAGTCACCCAGACCGACGAATCCATCGACGATCGGAGTAGTCCATCGCGTTTCCGCCGACATCCGTTCGACTCCTCGCATAACGGCAAAGCCAACTTGCCGCGACGCTATTGCGGAAAATCGGTGCTCGATGAGCGATCGATCGGCGCATGCACGGATGCAAGGATAAACCACCACCGCCGCGAGCCTGAGATAGAGGTAGAAAGAGACATCCGTGCGGGATGAGCGACCGACCATCGGCGTCCGGGCAGATTACGGTTTCCCGATGCAGTACAGGTGCGTCTTGGTCCGCAGCAACAGATTGTCCCCGACAATCGCCGGCGAGGCCATGCATCCGCTGGGCAAGCGATTCAAGGCCACTTGCTTAAACGTCTTGTCAGCGGCAATGACATAGGTTTTGCCGTTTTGATCGGCGAAGTAAATGTGGCCGTTGGCATACACCGGCGAAGCGGAGAAATCGCCGCTGATGCGTTCTTGCCAGTGGGTCTTGCCGGTTTTGGCATCCAAGCACGAGGCGATTCCGTTGTCGCTGACCATGAACAACAAATCCTTCAGTAGCAGCAACGAGGGCCGAGTGGGAACGCCTTTGATCACCCGCCAAGCGATCCCGTCTTTGTCGATTTTGCCGCGTAGTCCTTGTTTGACGGCCAATAAATTCATGTTATGGCCGCTGGTCAGATAGATCAATCCATTGCCGAATACGGGGCGAGCAGCGGCATTCATGCCGCCGTGCGTCACCCGCCAAATTTCCTCACCGGTCGCGGGATCGAAAGCTTGCGTCGCTTCCGCCGAGGGGCAGATCACTTCGGCATGTCCCTTGATTTCCAAAATCGCGGGCGTCGCATAGGCTTTCTTCAGATCGCCGTTGGTAGTGGTATAGGCGATGCCACGATCTTTTTTCCACACAGTTTGGCCCGTCTTTTTGTCCAGGGCAACGACATACTGTACATCGAAGCCATCAAAAATGAGAAAAAGCCAATCTTTGTACAAGGTCACCGACGAGCCGGGACCGCGATAGTGATCGCACTTGAGATCTTTGCGTTCCCAGAGAATGTCGGCCGTCTTGGTGTCCAAGCACAAAGTGCCATGACTGCCGAAATGGACGTACACCCGTCCTTCCTCGATGGCCGGCGTCGGAGAAGCATAGCTGTTGAAGTCGTGACAAAAGGCCGGATTGGTTTCCGTGAACAGTTCTTTGTCATGAATGACTTTGCCAGTCTTCAGATCCAGACACATCGCATAGAAGGCTTTGCCGTCGGCGCGGGCGGTGGTCAACCAAATTTGATCGCCCCAGACCACCGGAGAAGACCAGCCTTTGTCGTGGATCGGCACCTTCCAACGGATGTTTTCGGTTTCGCTCCAGGTGATGGGCACATTTTGGGAGTCGGAAATCCCATTGCCGTGCGGACCGCGATACTGCGGCCAATGATCGGCTGCGATTAAGGGCGTGGCTACCAAACTGCTCAGTACCCAAACATAGATCCAACGCATGCTCCGCGCTCCTGGATATCTCATTGTATCGTATCGATCTTATTCTGGATACACTCCTTGGTTCAGGAGTTTACCACTCGACCAGGCATAATCACAAGAGCCGACCAGGGAAACGGCCCTGTTGTCGTTGCAAAAGCTGGAATTCACACTCGACACCTGTTCCGAGCGGGCAGGAGTCGACCCGCCGCGGTTGGATTGGTCAGGTCGTGGCGAGGCTAACACGGGGGGGCTAACGCCCTCCGCTCGGGTGACAAGTATCAGGTTGCCTTGATGACATCGCCCTGGCACAATCACTGTGACGACAGATCATCCGCTGACTTCGGTCTTTCCCACTCTGCACCAATTTGACGTTGCTGCTTCTCCACCCACGCGATCACGGCATGGTCATCGGTGCCTTGCGTCAGAATCAGCAAGATCAACACCCCAGCAAAG
>CALEEC010000137.1 GCA_937949245.1 uncultured Gemmataceae bacterium
CCCCGTGGCGATCCAGCGACTATCGGGGCTGACTATCACGGCATTAAAGCCATTGTCCCCAGGGAACCGTTCGTCGCCGAGAGCTTGACAAAAGCGGAAAACGATGATCGGCATCGACTTTTCTTCCGTCTGCCGGTTCCCACCAAGACGATCGAAGTCGAACTGTACTGGCGTAGTCACCGCATTGCCCAACTTACGCTCTCTTTCTTGTCGCAAGACGAATTCTTACGCAATCTTCGGCTGCATTTGCCGACGTTGACCGTTCGATTGGGAGATCGGTCGATCTGCGCTACCTCGTTTGTGGCCAATCAATGCCGGGGAATGTTGGCCAGTGCCGTGCTGCGCAGTCCCACCAGTTTGGTGCCGTTGATCGACTTGGGCTTGCATGTGCGGTTTCGCTCGGATCGCGGCAACACGTTTGATGATGTGCCGGTGTTTCTCAGCAGTTCCCAATTAGCCAGCCGAGAAGTGCTGTTGACGGTACAACCGCCTAAAGTGCCTAAAAAGATGGGCGAATGGTCTGCTCTTTGGCGACTGGGTGAAATGATCCTCGCATCGCAACGGATTCGCGGAATTTCCAAACGCGTGTTTTATCAGTCGATTCGGATGCTAGATGCTCGCTTCGTCATTGGGGATTCCTCGGGGCGACTGTCGGTCTGCCGACAACTTCCCGCTCTGACGCAAGTGACCCGCGTTGGCCCTTGTTTCCTCCTTAGCAGCCGGGAACCGGGGATCGCCAGTTCCTGCACGCTTCAGGTATACGCACATGTCCATGGCGCGCTTCAACCTCAGGCACTGTGGGAAGAATCGGTCTTGCTCACCGATGGGCCGACACCGTTTGTGCCCGGCACGGTCGATGTGGCTGATCTCCATCAACTTACCGGCTTTGAATTGCGAGCCGGGCGTACCGTTTTAGGTGTTCTGCCGCTTTCCCCCATTCCCGAAGCGACATTTAACAGCGAAGGCGGATTCAAGCCACCCTCCGATTATACCTGGACGCCATCGGCGGAAGAAGAACTGGCTGAGCGGTTGGCGAAACTCATGGAGAATCCGAATTGAGTGTCGCTGGAATCGTTTTATGGGGCTGGGCTACGCTCGTGGCCAGCGAAAACACGCCACCTGCGATCGATGTTCGTTCCTGGGACAAGTTGATCGAAGCCAGTCGCGACTTTTGGAACGTCCCCGGCGTGGCCGTAGCTGTGGTACGCGGCGATACGGTGCTGTATCTGAAAGGCCACGGAGTTCGCTCGATCGAATCGCGGCAACCTGTCACCCCCGACACAGTGTTTCCCCTCGCTTCCTGTAGCAAGGCGTTCAGCTCGACTCTGTTGGCTATGTTGGCCGACGAAAACAAAATCCGTTGGGATGATCCCGTTCGGCGTTATCTCCCTTATTTCCGTTTGCAAGATCCGCATGCCGATGCGTTGGTCACCCTCCGCGATCTGATGTGTCATCGCACCGGCTTGGGAAGTCATGATCTGCTGTGGTATCGCGCAGATTGGGGCAATGACGAGATGATCCGGCGGGCCGGACGGCTGACGCCCAGTTATCCGTTTCGTTCGGGATTTGCCTACCAGTCGGTGATGGTCACGGCAGCGGGGTTAGCGATGGCTCGGGCCGTTCGTCGGCCTTGGCACGAATTGGTTCAGGAACGCATCTTCGATCCGTTGAACATGCGAACAGCAGGGGTACGCAGCGTAGCTGCCTTACGCGGCGAACACGCGCTGGGGCATCGCTTGCAGGCCGATGGTTCCGCGAAGGTCGTGCCGTGGTATCGCATCGACGAACCGAACCCGGCGGGATCGATTCACGCGAGCATCCGCGATTTGGTGCCCTGGCTGCAACTGCATGCCAATGGGGGCCGTGTCGGCGAACGTCGATTGGTTTCCGCGGAAAAACTCGCCGAGACGCATCAAGGTCACGTCGTGCTACCGCTGGATGCCGCCCATCGGGCTTTGCATCCGCATACGGTGCAGTTGTGTTACGCTCTGGGATGGGTGACCCAAGATTATCGCGGGCGTCGCTTAGTGTCCCATGCAGGGATTATTGATGGCTTTCGAGCGCATCTGGCAATCCTACCGGATCAGAAAATTGGCGTTGCCGTGCTGGCCAATGCTCACGCGACCCGAATGAATTTAGCGTTGAGCAACACGTTGATCGATCAATTGCTCGGAGTCCCCGCCGAAGATTGGAATACTCGCTATCGTGCTTGGCTCGAGGCGGAATCCCGTCAGAAACAAACCGAACTGCAACGGCAGGAGCGACAACGCCGAGCAGACAGGAAACCGACCCTAGACCTGCAAAGCTACGCCGGGGACTACACCCATCCGGCTTATGGCACGGCTTCTATTCTCTGGGATGGCCAAGGTTTAGTTTGGGCATGGGGGCGATTCCGGCTTGCGCTGAGTCACTGGGATTTCGATCGTTTTCGCTTTCAAGACGAATGGATTGGCGATCATCTGCTGGAATTTCGTCTGGGGGCTGGTCCGCAGGTCGAAGCCTTCGACTTATTTGATGTTCGTTTCACTCGCCAGGCACAATCTCCGAAGCAACCATAGAATCGATGCAGTCCCCTGGGCAACCTCCATGGGAGCAATCACTCGACGGGGATATCGCCCTGGAGGTGAATCGTCAGGTCGCTGCTGGCGTAATCCGACGGTGGACCGAGGTCGGGAGATTTGGGAATCTTGCGATAACTGCGTCCGGCATCGACGCGTTCAAATCCCAGGGACTGAAACAAGCCGATCGCCGCCTGGTTCCGCTCCATCGTCTGCACCTCGGCAATGCCGAAGTATTGATCTTGCAGATAACGCAGGATCTGGGAGAGCAGATATTTGCCCAGCCCCAATCGCCGAAGATCCGAGCGGACCTGAATATCGTAAATCCCCGCTGAAGGATAGTTCCAACGCCAGCTAAATCCTTCCATCTCCCAAACTAAAGCTCGGGCAGCGGGCATGTTGGTGAGTTTGTCTTCCAGACGGAATTCAACCGGTTCGAGCAGTCCCAGGACACACTCTTGCCACCACGAACCAATGTGGGTGCGTGGCAAGATTTGTACCTCATAGCGCCGACGCAGCATCGAGAACCGCGGATCGCTCACGTTCAGATTTTGATCGAGTTTGCGTTGGAAGACCAGCGAAGTGTTAAAGCCGACGTAGCCGTGCGCTTCCAGGAACGGTGCCGCACCGTGGTCGCTGTTGAGGAAGCCGGGAGAATCGCTTCCCCCGTACAGTCCGAAATAGAAAGGGTTGTATGGCTTCATGCCGCCGGCGTAGAGTACTTTCGCTCCGCGAGAGATCAGGTAATGTTCGCTGCGTGCCAACAGTTCCGAGCCAATACCACGCAGTTGATATTCCCGTCGAACGGCCAAGACGCAAGTGACGCCGATTTCGTAAGATAGCCCCGTCTGATTCTCGTTGGCACCGAATCCCGCGTGCACAAACCCCACGGGCCGACCATTATCGACAGCCAAGATAAGTCCTTGGGGGTCAAAGTAAGGTTTGGTCAGAACCCAGCGTTCAAATGGCGTAGAGTTGCGCAGATCATACGCGCCCCGGTTGGGAAAGGCGTCGTTCCAGATTTCCGCGATGCAAGGCGGGTCGAAGTTCCGGAAGCAACGATACTCAATCACGAACGAGATCCTTTCGCCGACCTGCGAGTGGAAGTCGGAGGAGCTGCCGATTCTCTAGACCCATTCAGGGGTTGATTTCCATTATAGAACGCCTGTCTCCGGCAGCAAGCTCGCGGATGAAATGCCATGAGGATTCTGCTACATTTTCTAGAGGAATCGCCTGCTGACTTTCCGAAATGCCCTTGCGACGAATCCCAGGGAGAAACTCGATGCCTAGCAGCGATCGGTGGATACGCTTTCTGATGGGCTGTTGGACATGGTTGACCACGCAGTCCCCAGTTCTCGAAGCCGGCGATTGGCCGCAATGGCTTGGGCCGCAACGCAATGGGGTGGCCAACGAGACGGGCTTGGTCACCTCTTTCCCCGAGAAAGGCCCGTCGATCGTCTGGAAACGCGAAGTCGGTGCCGGGTTCGCAGGAGTCGTCGTGGCGGAGGGAACGGGGATTCTCTTCCACCGCGTTGGTGACGAAGAAATCGTTGAGAGTTTCGAGGCACGCACGGGCAAAGTGCATTGGAAATTTGCCTATCGGACGCGTTATGTCGACGATTTTGGTTTCGACGAGGGGCCACGAGCTACGCCGCTGATCGCCGATGGCAAGGTATTCACTCTCGGAGCCGATGGCGAACTGACCGCTTTGGAATGGACCACGGGCAAAAAACTCTGGCAACGGAACATCAATGCCGACTACCAGGTACGCAAAGGTTACTTCGGTACGGCTTGCTCTCCCCTGTGGGCGGATGGAAAAGTCCTGATCAATGTCGGTGGCCGTCGGCCCAATTCGGGGGTGGTCGCGTTCGATCCGCTGAAAGGCAAAGAACTTTGGAAAAGTACCGATCACGAGGCCAGTTATTCCTCTCCTACCCTGGCCGTGATTGCCGGTCGGCCGTGTGCCGTCTTCCTGACCCGTGCCGGACTTCTGGGACTCGATCCAGCGACGGGAAAAGTGCGTTTTGAAAAGCCGTGGCGAGCCAGAATTCAAGCCTCGGTCAATGCCGCCACTCCTTTGGTACATGGGGAGGAAATCTTCGTTTCGGCTTCGTATAACACCGGCGGATTGCTGGTACGCGTCGCGGCCGATGATGCGTTGACCGAAATTTGGTCCGGCGATGACATTCTGTCGAACCACTACAACACCTCGGTACGCGTCGGCGAGTTTCTCTTTGGTGTCGATGGGCGTCAGGAAGCCGGCGCGAGTTTGCGTTGTGTCGAGTGGAAGACGGGCAAAATTCGTTGGTCGAAAGATCGTTTTGGCTGCGCCGCTCTGATCGTAGCCGATGGCGCGATCTGGGCGCAGTCCGAGATGGGGCAACTGATTCGCTTCGAGCCGACCGCCGAGGGCTATCGAGAAACCGCTCGAGCAACGCTCGTCGACAAACCGTGCCGAGCGATGCCGGCTCTGGCGGATGGGCTATGGTTCGTCCGCGATAGCAAAAAACTCATCGCTGTAGATTTGAACCTCAAGCGATGAGTGCTTCCCTGGCACCAGCTACCAAAATATCACCAGCGGGCCTCAGCCGGTAAACGCAGCCTTGTTCCGCCGGGGATGCGTTCCGCCGGGTTGATCGAACGGTTCATGTCGTAGATCACGCGCCATTGTTCCCCGTTGCCCAGGGTTTTTCGGGCAATGTCCCGCAACATTTCCCCCGGTTCGCTGACCGTGTAGATGACCGCCGAACGCGAAGTCAGCATCGTCGGTGCGATACTGGGATTGGCCACCGGCGCGGTGGGCACGCCGACATTCGCCGAAGGCTTGGCTTCAAGGATTGCCCCCGGAGCGGGCACGAGATTCGGGTACTTCTTGCGTAATACCCAGATCGGCGGAACGCCCACCTTTTGCCCTAGCATCATCCGCGACGGATCGGCCGAACCGCGTTCCAGATCTGCAGGATGATCGCGATTGTACGCAGCCAAAGCCGCGGCATAGCCTTCGTCGAGGTAGTATCGCTGACTGATCGCGGCGAAGCTGTCGTTGGGCTGCCAAGGGTGCAGATCGGTGAAGTAACCGTCCACCTTCGCTTCGTTGCTCATCGATGGAGCCAAGCTATTGCCGGCGGCTGGGGCCACGTTCCCTGAGAACCCGGAAGGCATGGGTTGGTCGAGACGAACGCTCGGCGGTTTCGGTGCATTGCTCGTGGAAAGCGGAGTCTGCGGCATCGAAGTCTCGGAAGATGCGGAGGGTGCCGGAGTCGTCGTCGTTGGTGGTGCGACTACGGGATTATTGGGAGAATTCGGTTTCGCATCCGTTGGTGCCTGGGGGGCAAAGGCCAAGGGAGGCATCGTCTGAGGACCAGAAGCCGAGGGAGGCATCGGCATGGCCATCGGAGCCGTGTTCGGTGCGGGAACCTTGAAGTCGGGAGCAGGTGTTTGGGGAGTCGGTGGAGTGGCCGTCACAGGAGGCACCGGGTCAACTCCCGGCACGATGATTCCTGGCGGAGAATCGGACGTGACGGGGGGCATCGGCGCAGGTGTTTGGGGCGAAGCCGTCATGGGCGAAGGTTTCGGTGTCGCGGGGGGCATCGGCGCAGGTGTTTGGGGCGAAGCGGTCTTGGGCGCGGAGGTTCCAGGCGAAGGCGACATCGGGGGCGAAGGCGTGGTCAGCGGCATGACTACTCCCGGCGGCGCGTTAGAAGCAGGAGCCATCGGGATCGATAGGTCGGGAATGACGAAATTCGGTGCCGGTTCGGGCGATTTCATCGGCTGTTCGAGTGGTGGCACGACAAGTCCCGGTGGAGCATTGCTGGGCGTCATCGGTGGGGGGGCCGGCGTGGTGGCTTGTACGGGTTGAATCGGCTCCGGTGCGGGGCCATTTTCCGAGATCATCGCTGGATTCGGCACAGACGATTCTTCGATTCGGGGCAATTTCCGCGGTTCCGCAACGGCAGTGGGCTGGGGCGTTGGCATAGTCGAAGAGGGGCGCGCAAGTGGTGGAGCTACCAGCGGCGTCTCTTCGATAGAGACAGGTTCCGGTGCAGCGAAGGGAATCGGTTCGACGGGCTTCATCGGCACAGGAGGTTCCGCAGACGGCGTCGCTTGGGGCGATTGCGCTTTTTTCTGAAATTGCAGAACCGGCGTTGTCGACTCCCTGGGGACAGGGGCCAGCGCTTCCCCGGGACCGCGATTGGCTGCTTCCCCAGGACCGCGG
>CALEEC010000138.1 GCA_937949245.1 uncultured Gemmataceae bacterium
GAACCCTTCTTGAAAGAATGGTTTCCGGGGAGTACGCCCGAAAGTCGTTCACCAATGACTCAGTTGGGCCGATTCCTCATCACGGTGGTCTGTTGCTACATTTCCATTTCCACCTTGCTGCAAACCAAAGACGAATTTCGCTTTATTATCCCCTATGTCGAATTTGCCAAGCAACTCAAAGGGGGAAAACCGTTGGTTCTTGATACCAGCGTGATCATCGACGGCCGAATTGCCGATTTATGTGACACGCGTATCATCGATTCCAAATTGATCGTGCCGCGTTTTGTCTTGCAGGAATTGCAAGCGATTGCCGATAGTTCTGATAAACTGAAGCGGAATCGTGGTCGGCGTGGTCTGGATATCCTGAAGCGTCTGCAAAACAACAGCAAGATCGAACTGCAGATGCACGATGGAAATGTCGCGGAACTCCGCGAAGTGGCTCGCGCCGGAGATCGGATGCGCGTCGATGAGCGTTTAGTAGTTTTCGCTCGATCGATTAGTGCCCGCGTGGTTACTAACGATTTTAACTTGAACAAAATCGCCCAACTTCAGGGGGTTGAGGTCATCAACCTGAACGAAGTCGCCAACGCGCTGAAAACCGTTGCTTTACCGGGCGAAACTATGCAAGTGAAACTGGTCAAACCCGGCGATCAACCTGGGCAAGGGGTCGGTTATCTCGACGATGGTACGATGGTGGTCGTCGAACAAGGGCGGAATCTAATTGGCCAGGAGATCACCATCGTTGTGACGAGTGTGTTGCAAACACCTGCCGGACGCATGATTTTCGGCCGTTGCGAAGGCAAGACGGGTGGCACAGACACGCATAAGCCCTTGGGTGACAAAAGCTTAGCCGAATCAGCCCAAGGAGATGCTGCTCGGAGTAGTGCTTCAGAAAAATCTTAGTCCGTCGCTGGCCGACGGGGGAGGTTGCCGTGCGGTCGTGGTGGATCGGGTGTACCGTGGTGTTGGCCGGCTTGGCCGGTTGGGGGGCGGCTCAGTCTCCGAGCAAGCCTGCACCTCCGGCCGGCAAATCTGCGTCGAACGGAAATCCATCTGTCGCTGATGCCGCTGTGCCCGCCTCCGGTCCTGCCTCAGGTCAGGGAAACTTTTCCGATGTCGATCTGGTCATGAAATTGCTGGCCGCTCGTAAGCAATATCAAACCCAACTCGAACAATTGCTCGCTCATTACACCAAGACCGGCGAAACCGAGAAAGCACGCTGGGCCAAGGAAGAACTGCTCAACTATCACCGGATTCCCAAGCAGGCTTATCGGTTAGAGTTAGATGTTCCCCCCCCGACTCTGGTGGCTAAAGAAAACATTCCCGCGGCCAACGAAATCTATCGCCGGGCCATGACCTACAAAGACAAAGGCTACGGCATGGACTACATCGACAATCAACGCCGCGCTGAACTGTTGTTCCAATATTTGCTCAGCGAGTATCCGCAATCGGACAAGATCGGCGAAGTGGCCTACCAACTCGGCGATTTGTATGAGTCGAGGGCGTACAAACAGTACCGCCGTGCCGCCTGGTATTTTGAACGATCGTTCCAATGGGCGAACAATACACAGTCCGATGCTCGCTTGCGTGCCGCCCGGATTTACGATCGTTACTTGCAAGAGCGTACCGAAGCCATCCGCTTGTATCGTATGGTCATCAGCCACGAAACCAACGAAGCCCATATCAAAGAAGCCAGGGCACGCTTGCTCGAACTGAACGGCAAGCCTTGATGCCTTCCCTGGCCGAACTCGCTCGATGCCATCTCATCGTCATCGAGGGGAAACCACACCTAGTGAGGAGCCGCACCGGCTGGCCCCAATTTTCCGTCAATTTCGCGCAGAACCGAGCCGACAAATGCTCTAATATACCTCCTACCGGTCCCTTGTGCAGCCCAGGAGGTTTTTGGCATGAGTCGGAAGCAGTTGCAGTTTCCGATTGTGCTTTCCATTGCCGCGGCTTTGGTCACCTTGGCGATGAAAACCATTGCTTATTGGTGGACCGACTCGGTGAGCCTGCTTTCGGACGCTCTGGAATCGGTGATCAATCTCCTGGCGTCGCTGACGGCGTTTTTCTCGCTGCGTTATGCTGCTCGTCCCGCCGATGTCAGCCATACCTACGGCCACGAAAAAATCGAATTTTTCTCCAGCGGCTTGGAGGGCGTTCTGATCCTCACCGCCGGCTTAGGGATCGGTTGGTATGCCATCCAGCGCATCATTCACCCGGTGCCCTTGCAGGAACTGGGGCTGGGCACTGCGATGGCCTTGGCCTCCTCACTCATCAATGGCATCGTCGCCCAAATTCTGCTGTACCAAGGCCGCAAACACGGGTCGATCATCTTAGAAGCCGACGGACAGCATTTGATGACCGATGTTTGGACCTCGGTGGCTGTGGTGGCCGGTTTGGGCATTGTCGCCATCACCGATTGGCCGATTCTGGATCCGATCATCGCTCTGGTGGTTGCCGGCAACATCTTGTTCACCGCATATGATCTGATTCGTCGGTCGTTCCATGGCCTGATGGACCACGCACTCCCCCCCAATGAGCAAGAGCAAATTCGGCAAGCCATTCGCGAGACGCTGCCTCCCAATGCGGCATTTCATGCGTTGCGAACCCGGCGTGCCGGCAGTTCGAGCTTCGCCGACTTTCATTTGCTGGTGCCGGGGGAAATGCGGGTGCTAGAGGCGCATCAACTGGCCGATCGTATCGAGATCGCCATCATGGCTAAAATCCCCGGCATGGGGGTCACCATTCACATCGAACCCATCGAAGAACGCGGCTCGTGGCAGGATAGCTTCCTGGTGCCGATCGAAGAACGCGATGCCAACGAACGCTCCGCGATCGACCGACGTTCGCAGTGATCGCCCCACATTGGGAAGGGATCGCCTCATGTCCTTGTCAAGGATCGCCCTGCGTTAACGCAAAGGATCGATCCAAGTCTTTGCCAAGGATCGATCCGCGTTAACGCGAAGGATCGATCCACATCGCGGAGGAGTGCTGGCTCGTGTCGGCGAGCATCGAGTGGCCAGCCCGGGCAGGACAGGACAGGATCAAGGGACGGCATTGACGCGGACGGCGGTCATGGTGTAGGCACGCAGGTCGCCGCGGTAACTCATCGAGCCAATCACTTCGACCCGACGATTGACCCACAGCTCAAGGTTCACGCTCTGGCTGGGGAACACATAAACGATCCCCTGTCCCATGCCCCCTTCGACGGCGTACACTGTCCGCCCATCGATCGGCGTGCCCAAACGATGCAGAATCCCCGGGCCGACCGAATGCAACTGGGCTACCGTCATCCCCGGAGGCGTCGGTAATGCTGGCGCGGGGGGAGGTTGCGGCTTGTTGCGACTGACCGTACTGGCTGGCGGGTAACCATTCGCCGCGTTCGTGCCTCGCGCCACCGGAGTCGTGCTGTAGCCGTTGGGCGCAGGCGGAGGATTACCACCGTAACTGTTGCCGTACGGGCTGCCATAAACGTTGCCGCTGGTGTCGCTGTTCATGCCGATACTCGTGCCGTTGCTCGTGCCACCGTTGGTGAACGCCGATGGCCGATACGGAGCGTTGGAAGCGAAGCCGTTCGGATAGTCGCGGTGGATCCGCTCCCGCAGAGCGTTCATCCGATTGAGGCACTCCAGCACCAACGCCGGTTCCGAGTTGCTTTGCCGAAGTTCCTTGACCAAGTCTTGCAAACACCCTTCAGCGAGCAACAAATTGCCGGCTTGCTCGGCTTGCTCGGAGCGTTGCCACAACGGATGCCGATTCAGCCAAGCACGGGCACTGCTCCGCGTCTGCGGATCGTTCCAGGGATCGGCAACCGTGGAAGCGGTGGTACCGTTGGGGGATGCGGCAGACATTGCTGATGTTGCCGACGCCGCCGAACAAGCCGCTCCATGGGCCACGCCGTTGCCCAAACGAATCCCTCCCAAGGCAGAACGAGGAACGTAGCGGACCTCCTGGCTGGGCGAAGCAATCGGATACCACACCGAATTTTCGTGAATCGCCTTGGGACCGACGATTTCGACAATCGTTCCTAAGGCGAGTTCCGCTTGTTTAACGGGGAGCGGTCCAGCGGCTAAGGTGGTGCCCAAACGGACCTCGACGCGATTCGCCATAATCACTGCGTTTTGCCGGCCCTTATGATTCGGATCGAATTCGCCCAGAAAGCGATGATTGACCCACGAGATGGCCCCCCGTGGGGGGGCAATGGCCACCCAGGCTCCCTCTTCCCCGCGGATGTGGACGGTCTCCCCTTGGCGTAAACGTCCCACGGCGGGGTAACGCTCGCTCGGTCCGGCCCGCACCTCCACTTCGGGCCGCGCGATCGTGGCC
>CALEEC010000139.1 GCA_937949245.1 uncultured Gemmataceae bacterium
CAGTATTGCCGAAGTTACCTTGCATTTGCTGGCCCTGGACGCCTTGGAAGCCTTGATTGGCGGCTGGGCCACCGGCAATACCGAGGTAGTTCATTCCCGGACGCCAGACTTGCGGCGGACGGAATCCCGGAGCATACGGACGGAAATTCCCCGGGCCAAAGGGACCAAATTGTGCCTCGGCACGCCCCAAGAACATCGAGCAGATGCTCAACAAGCCGAACCCTACGACAAGGCAAGCCAACGGACGATGCAGGGACTGGATCATTTTAGCTCCTCGAAAGTTGAATAAGAACTTCATCAAATGGAAGAAGGTCAAGTCGGCTCATCTCTCGACGAAGTTGATTACTGCAACTCCCGAGAGGAGCTACATTTGGAATTCTTGACCTCGACACGGGGGCCGTCAACTCCGGTTCGCGGGTTTCCGGCGGTTTTCCTCAAGGTAGACGCTTTCTGGATGCCATATTCGGCGCGATTGGCTGTTACGAACCGATCGCTGGGAAATCGATCCCTATAACAATGGTGGCAAACCTTCGTTGGTAGTATTCCTCCTTTTTCAAAGACGACGATGACCGAACGCGAATTTGCTATTTCTGTGGTGCGTACCTTACGCCAAGCCGGTCACGAGGCGCTCTGGGCGGGGGGATGCGTCCGCGATGAGCTGCTCGGACTGACTCCAGCCGACTACGATGTTGCCACTTCCGCACGCCCCGAACAAGTACGCCCGCTGTTCCGACGCACGATCGAGGTTGGCGTCAGTTTCGGCGTCGTCGAGGTTGTGGGACCGCGCGGCACTCACGGCCGACCGTTGCGCGTGCAAGTGGCTACCTTCCGTTCCGACGGTGCTTATTCCGATGGCCGACGCCCCGACCAGGTCGTTTTCAGCAACGCTCGGGAAGACGCCCTGCGACGCGATTTTACCATCAACGGTATGTTCTTTGATCCCCTCGAAAATCGACTGATCGACTACGTCGGCGGTCAAGCCGACCTCCGTGCCGGTATTCTCCGCGCCATCGGTCAACCTCTGGAACGCTTCAAAGAAGACAAATTGCGCTTACTTCGCGCTATTCGATTAGCCACGCGCTTTTCGTTCCGTTTCGACCCGGAAACTTACGCCGCTATCAAGGCTTTAGCCTCTGAAATCCGGGTAGTGTCGGCCGAACGCATTGCCGATGAGTTGCGGAAACTCCTAATGCATCCGCGACGATCGACCGGCATGCGCCTTCTTGCGGAGTTGGGCTTGCTCGAACCGATCTTCCCCGAGTTGTTGCCGCTCATTGGCAGCCCGGAACAGGCGAGCGGATTCAGTCAGTCAAGCGACCGTTGGAAATTTACCTTGCGGGTACTCGATCATCTGGGAGAAGCGGTGTCGTTCCCCTTGGCCTTGGCCGCTTTGCTCCGCGAAGTCGAACCTGCGGGGCAAGAGCGTTTGGCAGCCCGCGTAGCCGGGCAAATCGCCCAACGGTTACGTTTGTCCAATGCAGAACGCGAACGGGTCGAATGGCTAGTGCTGCATCAACGTGCTTTGACCACGGCGACCGACCTCAAGCCGCATGTCTGGAAGCGCCTGTTTGTCCATCCGGGCATCGAAGAATTGATCCGTCTCCATCGAGCGGCGGCCGAGGCGGCCCAAACCGGACGAAGCCAGGTCGAATATTGCGAACGCCTGCTGCAGGAAACGCCCCGCGAAGAACTCGATCCGCCGATGTTGCTTACCGGCAACGACTTACAAGCCATCGGCCTACGTCCTGGCCCGCAATTTCGTCTGCTGTTGAACCGCTTACGCGATGCCCAACTCGACGGCGAAATCACGACTCGCGAACAGGCTATCGTTTGGCTCCAGCAAACCTTGGCCACCTCGGGCGAAGGCGTATAGTTTCATAAAGCGAACCCTCTCCCCCCTCTGATTCGAGTGCTTCCATGCAACTGAGTGTGTTCGACCTATTCAAAATCGGTATTGGTCCGTCGAGTTCGCACACCGTGGGGCCAATGTGGGCCACGGTACGCTTCGTGCGGTCGTTGGCCGAAACAGGACGACTGTCGGCCGTGCAGCAGGTGCGTGTCGATTTGTTCGGCTCGTTGGCACTAACGGGGCGCGGCCATGCGACCGATAAAGCGGTGCTCTTGGGCTTGTCGGGGGAACAACCCGATCGTGTTGATCCGCACAGCGTCGAACCGCTGCTACAGCACATTCGCAGTCGTTCGGAATTGCACCTTAACGGCACGCATCGGATCGCTTTCTGCGAAGCGACCGACTTGGTCTTCCACATGGATCAGTTTTTGCCGGCGCATCCCAACGGAATGCGTTGCACGGCCTACGATGCGAACCAAAATCCCATCGTCACTGAGACTTACTATTCAGTGGGAGGTGGCTTCGTCGTCCGCGAAGGCGAAGCAGACAGCGCCACAGTGGACAGTACCGGTGCCCCGACTCACGGTGCCAGTGCCCCGGCCAGTTCCTCGGCCACCGCGACGAAGGCTCGCCCCGGCAACAGCAGTGCCGCCCCGAGTATGCCGTTCGAGTTTCGTTCGGCGGCTGAATTGTTGGCCATCGGACAACGGGAACATCTGAGCATCGCCGAAATCGTGCGTGCCAACGAACGTGCCCTGCGGAGCGATGCCGAGATCGACGCGGGATTAGATCGCCTCTGGTCGGTAATGGAAAACTGCATCGAACGCGGTTGCCGGGCCGAGGGAGTGCTGCCAGGCGGGCTGAACGTCCGTCGCCGGGCAGGCCGGATCTATCGCGAATTGCAAGCCCGTCCGGTGTCGAACGATCCGCTGACGTTGCTCGATTGGGTCAGTTTGTTTGCCTTGGCTGTCAACGAGGAAAACGCCGCGGGAGGACAAGTAGTCACTGCTCCGACCAACGGAGCGGCCGGCGTGATACCGGCAGTGTTGGCCTATTACCGTCGTTTCATGCCGGGTGCCAACGCGGAAGGAGTGCGGACGTTCCTGCTGACCGCAGCGGCCATTGGTATGCTGTACAAGCGAAATGCCTCGTTGTCAGCCGCGGAAATGGGCTGTCAGGGCGAAGTGGGGGTCGCCTGTTCGATGGCCGCCGCGGGCTTAGCAGCGGTGATGGGAGGGAGCAACGCCCAGATCGAGAACGCCGCTGAGATCGGCATGGAACACAATTTAGGGCTGACCTGCGACCCGGTAGGCGGATTGGTGCAAGTGCCGTGCATTGAACGCAACACCATGGGCGCGACGAAGGCCATCAATGCCGCACGCTTGGCGGTGTTGTACGGCGATGGATCGCATCGCGTGCCGCTGGATCGCGTGATCGAAACGATGCGACAGACCGGCCTCGACATGCAAGCGAAGTACAAAGAAACCTCCCGCGGCGGCTTGGCAGTGAACATGGTCGATTGCTGATGCTTATGCTGCACACATCGCGCCGCTCGGAAAGCGCGCCCCATGCGATCGGCGGGCATCCGCCCTCTGTGCCTCGACGTTTTCAAAGTGCACATTGACACGAACCCCGGAGCCTGATAGATCTCCGGCTTGATGTTCAACCTGTGCCTCGACGTTTTCAAAGTGCACATTGACACAGCGGGCTAACGCCTACCGCTCGGAAAGCGCGTGCCCCATGCGAGCGGGGGGCGTTAGCCCCTTGTACCAACACGTCATGGGACATACAAACACATCTTCATTTCCAACAACCTAACGCCCGCCGATCACCGCTGGTGAACGTCCCAACCATCGCGTCCACCAGCGATGGAGTAGACCGCTCGTCTGCGTCGGTCGATCATAGCCCAATTGCACGCATAAATCGCCGGCGATCGCATCAATCGTTTCCAGATCGCCAGCGCTTAGGTAGCGGTTCCACTGTCTGAGCGATTCCCGACCAATCGGCCGACGTGGATCGGTATTGCCAACCGCGGTGCCATCCGCGTAAATCTCTTGATGCGGCAACTGCGCATGGTGCAGCAGTCGATCATCCCAAGCAATGCCGAGAAAATTCGTGATCTGTCGCAACTGCCTGCGTGGCGAACGGACCAACGCTTCATAACGGATCGGCAGAATCGGATAGCCGCGACGCTGATAGTCGAGCAGCGCTTGATTCTTGTACTTCCAATACAACGCCCCCACGGCCGCGGCACTGTCTGCTCGCAGACGCAGTTGCGCGATTTCCGCTTCCCACCGTTCGGCAAAGTCGGGGCGAGCGATTTTGCCTTCCAAAATCGGCCGGGCACAAAATTCGAGCCACGATTGCGTCGCGGTCATCTGCAACTTCAACATCGACGCGATCACATCGCGCACGTCGCGGAGCAGCCAAACGATCGGTTCGCCGTGGTAAAAATCCACCGCACGCACGTCGTGTTGTTCGTCCTGGGCGATCGTTTGGGCAAATTGCTCACTCCAACGCGGCACCTTGAAACCGGTCCAGCGTTCGCCGTGCGGCTTGGGACAATCCCCCCGTGCCAAGGCGGGGTACGAGGTTTCTTCGTCTAGGCAGTAAATGTCGGGATGGCATTCCAACACCAAGCGGAGCAGGGTCGTACCACTGCGTTGACAACCAGCAATAAAGAAGCGATCTGCGTTGGGGGACGGCATGAATGATCGGCCTCCGTGCCACGGGGAGCGGAAGATCGGCAATCCTAGCCAAAGCGTAATCGGCCAGGGCAAGAGTCGTCAATCGCGAATCGAGCAACGGTCACAACGGCAGGAACCATCTTTCGCGAATCGAGCAACGGTCCCCCCAACAGGCACAAGGTCCCCATCCACCTTGAATTCGTCGAAGCCGGGAACTGGGCAACCGCAACGAACCTCGGGGAGGACGCCAGCATGGCGGCATGGAAAGTTGGCGCAGACAGGTTCGCTCGACGGTGGTATTTCGTCGCATCGCGTGATGTGTTCACGCTCGACCCTGAGAACCAAGCAGGAGTAATCCCGCATGACCTTTTCACGGATGAAGATTTCGGCAGGCATCTTGGCAGTGTCGCTCGGTGGGCTAGCATTGTCAGCTAATGAACCGGCTCCATCAGTGCCGGGGGTGTCGAACACTGCGGCCCCGCCGATTGTGCAAGAGCCAGCGCCGGGGAATCCTCCCACGGTGCCCCCGGCTGCCCCCACAGCAACGCCAACCGTGCCGAAGGCCGCCCCGCTGGCCATCACCTTGCCGCCTGAATTGGAAGCCACCGCGACCGCGACGCCGATGCCCGCTCCTGCCGCAATGCCACCGCTGACGGTGCCGGATACCCCCGCCCCTGTGGTGCAAGTGTCGGCGCAAGTGGTGGTGCCGCCGATCGATACGCAGACTTCCCCCATGCCTATGCCGGCCGCTCAGCCCATGACGATCCCCGCGACGTTCGTCGTGTCGTCCCCAACGACGGTGCCCACAGAGCCAACCACGGAAACTCCCGCGATCGTCGCTCCAATGGTCGTCGAAATGCTGCCCAAGCCGCGTCTGGTCGAAGAGCCTGTCGTCGTACCGATGCCGGTGCAAACCGTGTCGGCGCAACCGCAGTTCGAGGTTCCCACTGCGGCAACGACCGAAGCGCCGGCCCCCTCCGCGATGCCGATGTTGCTGAAGACGACCACGACCAAACAGATTGCCGAGGTCGTAGCTGCGACCCGGTTAACGGTACGACTGGGCAGCGGCGCGCCGCGTTTCGAGATTCGCCACGGCGAGACGTTGTTGCTGAAGGTCACCTGCGATCGCATGGAAATGACCGCGCCGCAAGAAGGAGCGCAAACCGTCTGTGGCGTTCAGGCGCACGGCAAGGTTCGCTTCAGCGGCCCCACCGCCGAGGGAACCTGCGATCATCTGTCGGTGTTGACCTACAACGGGGAAATCTTGCTCAAGGGCAACGTCCACATGGTCTGCCGTAAAGGCAAGTCGACCAGCAGCCTTTCGGGCGAAACGATCCAGTTCAACTTGATCCACGACGCCGTCTCGGTCGGTGGTCCGTTGAACTCGAAGGTGCAGCCGGTATCGTATACGCCGCAGAAGTGAGCAGTCGCGTCGTCGGCTCCTGTGGGAAACACCCGACGATTGGCGTCGTCGGCT
>CALEEC010000140.1 GCA_937949245.1 uncultured Gemmataceae bacterium
CTATCGCCGACGCCGGACTTCCTGATTGGGACTAAGTCGTAACAAGGTAACCGTAGGGGAACCTGCGGTTGGATCACCTCCTTTCTAAGGATTGATCTCCAAGGCGATGGACCCGCAGATGTTCACGACATCTGCTCATCATCATCGACCTACATGCACTCTCTCATCCCACAACCGCACCGAATTGCTTAGATATACCCGGAAGGTCTGAACTTCAGGCCTCCCGGGTTTTGCATTTTCTCATTGGTCTGCATGATCCCATTTCCTGAGATGGTTCACACAACAATAAGAGCGGCAGACGCTAGTCCACGGGTTTTCAGCGACACCTGACGACTCATAAAAAAACATCCGACGACTGGCGTCGTCGGCTCCTATGATCGTTCATACGACGACAAGAGCCGCGGACGCTAGTCCGCGGGTTGTCGGAAACTCCGAATGACAGTTGCTTGGAACTTCAACGGCCACTGATCGAACCGAGCAGGGCTTCGACCGCGGGCTTATAGTCGGCCGGCACGTTCGCTAGCGAGTCGAACTGTAGCTTCTTGTCCCCATCGACGATCACGATCGAGCTAGGCGTCGCGGTGCCGTTGCGGAGTTTGCCGATCACTTGGATGGTCAAATCTCCTTCTTGCGACGACGCTTGGAACGAGTTGTTGGTCACCGACACCGAGATCGATTTACCGAAGCCTCCGACCAACGGTCGACCCAGCAAGCCTCTAAGTCGGCCCCCCGGCGTAGCGGGATTGGCTTCTGCTTTGTTCGCCGCTGGTTTAACCGCGGCCAACTCGATGCCCGTGATCTTCTCTTTACGGCCCTGACGCAGGATGACTGCTTCCATCGGTTTGCCGGCTTCGAGTTTTTCAACCGCTTTGGCAAACTCCGCCGCATCGCTCGGCACGGGCTTGGCAGCCAATTCCAACAAGATGTCGTTCGGCTTCAGACCGGCTTTCTCGGCCGGAGAGTCTTTGACCACTTCGCGGATCACCAAACCTTGGTCCTTGGGCAATTGCAATTGATCCGCGATCACTTCCGACGGTTTCTCGACGCGGACGCCCAGTCGGCTCGGTTTTTCCGCCGACGCCGCAGGATTCGGCCCAAACGGATTGAAGCCGCCGAAACCTCCGCCGAAACCGTCCCCCGGGATGATGATTTGACCGAACGGCATGATTTGGATGCCACCTCCGAGGCCACCGCCTTGTTTTTGCATCAGCTTTTGCATCTCAGCGAGAATGTCCTTCGGATCAGCCCCTTGTTGCAGCATTTGCATCAGCTTTTGCATTTCTTCCGGCATACCCACCATCGGCACCGGTTGGAACCACCATTGCAGTCCGCCGGGAATTTTCGGGAAGCCGGGTTGCTCGTTCTCGTCGAAAAATACACGCCACGGGATCTGTCGGACTTTCGGTTTGACGTTGGCATCGGGCTTTTCAGGAGCGTCCGGCTTGGCCGCTGGGTCCGGCTTGGTCGGTTTCTCCTTGTTCGTGTCGGCCGGCGCAGGTTTGGTCGCATTGGGCGATTCATCCTCGACCAACGCCTGGGTGGCGGACACGCTGCGCAGTCCAATGCCGCTCAGCACAACAGCCAAACTCAGCAAGCCGATAGCGAACCAACCGAAGCGGGTTCGCGTTCCCAGTTCATGTTGAATCGGTGATCGTAGCAACATATGCACCCTCCGAAAAAGTTCCGAAGATGTCTGCGTACCCACTGCCGACGCATTCCACAATAACGTCGGCGACACACGCGGCGTTTGTGCCAGTTGCACCAAAAATGCCGCGTACTCGGTGGTTTTCCCGCTCTGGTGAGCCGTGGCCGCGTCTGCAAGGTATTCCTGACATTCGCGGACAATCTGACGAATCTTCCGTACCCCCGGCAACCACCAGAACAAGGCTTGAACGATCCCTAAATACACCGCCGTCCAGTTGTCCCCGCGCCGCAGATGGGTCCATTCGTGCAACAGCACGAAGTTCCATACCTCGCTACGCGGATCGAGGTCGCGGTAGCTGAGCGGCAGCACAATGGTCGGTCGCCATAGACCGCAACAGATCGGCGATTGCACTTGGGCAGAGAGACATACGCGTACCCCTTTCCCGGCAACCGTCGCTGGTCCGCGGCACCGCGAGTCGTCTTTCGTCACCGATGTCAAGCACCGCGAGTCGGCAGCCGTCACGGAGGCAAAGCGCTGCTGAATCTCCCACGGTGCCGGCTCGGCCGAGCGAAGGACGCGACGAACGACGACGAATCCCCCAAGCAGGCGCGACAACAACCCGACGGCCACGGTCAAATGCAAGGCCATCAGCCAAGGGAGTGCCTGCCACGCGGTATCACGCCACCAATCGCCCCACCAAGCAGAAGCCGATTCGGCAGAGGAGGCAAACCGCCGCGGTGGGGCCGAAGCAATCGCCACCGAATCGGCTTCGCGCGGCGTCGTCTCGCTGACCGGCAGCGGCCAAGGTGCGCGTTGCGGCTGCAGGGAGGTCATGTCTTGCGGCAACCCGTCCCGCGCAACTGCGTTCCGCGGCACTGCGTTGGGCGGCAGCGTTTCCCGCGACCCGGTGTCCCGCGAAATGGCCTCCCGCGGCACCACGTCGAGCGGAGCCGTTGGAGGAAGCGTTTCCCGCCAAAGCAGTTCCGAAGGCTCTCGTGGAGAGATGTTCCGCGGCGGAGCAATGGCCCCTGGCATCGTGTCGGCCAGCGCTGGGCGGCTGGTCGGCAAAGAGGCTGGCGTGCGGGGCGTGCCCGACGCCGACGGACCAGGGAGAGAGTTTCCCCCCTCGGCAAGGATGATCCAGGGCGGAAACGCGGAACACAACAGCACCAGCAAAGCCGCCCGCACGCCCCAAGCACCGAGCCGTTCGCGCAGTTCCGCTTGCCGAGCGGGCACCCAAGCCAACAGCAGCCGAACCGTCAGTAAAACGACCGCTCCTCCGAGAACTGCTCGCAACCACCAGTGCAGCAACCCCCACGAAGCGTCCATGGTTCGGCCTCTCCTGTTAGCTGAGCTTGCGACGTCGTCGCGCCTCTTCGATCATCGCTTGGATTTGTTCCAATTCCGCCGCCGAGACATTCTCATCGCGTAACAAACACGAAACCAACTCCGCCGCGGCGCCGTCGAACACCCGTTCGACGAATCGGCGGGCGCTCTGCTCCCGGCTAAAGCACGGCGAATAGACGAAGGTCCGCCCCTCGGTGGAATGGGTCA
>CALEEC010000141.1 GCA_937949245.1 uncultured Gemmataceae bacterium
GGCCCAAACCTCCCAAGGGGCATCAGGCCAAGCCAGCTTCAGGGCTTCCCATTCGTCATGTGGGTTAATCATGATCCTCTCTTTGGAATTGTACCCCTGTAGAGGCGACGATAGCCAGGATGGCGGCCTTGATGGGGTCGGGCAGCGTCGGCCAGGCGTCACAGATACGCTGCAAGTCGGGGTCAGTGATCCCCCCTTCGCGGGTGGGCTTTTCGGAGCGGGTACGCCCGGCGGTACAACTCACGGCGGCTAGTGTCGTAAATTGCTTATCTGGCTGAGGTTTAGGACGCGAAGTAACCGGACAATCAATACGGTGGTTCACGCTGCAGGAATCGCTCTTGTAGGAGGGAGCGAAAATAGTTATGGGGCAAGTACGATCGGAATCGCAGGCGAACCACTGGGGAGAACCCATGAGCATCACCGAGCCAGGGAACGAATTGGAAGCCGCACGCCGTCGCATCGCGCAACTTGAGATCGCGTTGATGCGACGCAACGAACTGCTGGAGCAGAAACAAGCGGCTTTGTGTGCCATTTACGATTCCGCGGCCTGGAAGCTAGTTCGGGTGGTCCTCAAGGTTCGAGATAAGCTGCTGCCATTGCATAGTCGTCGTCGCAAAGCGATCAAATACGCCGTGCGTTCCTTCGTGCGACTCGCTCGTTGGGTGTTTGGCCGAGGAAACGATTTACCGGGCGTGACGGGGGACGGTCTAGGCTGTACGACCCCGCCGGAGTTGTATCGTCGGTGGATTCGCAAGTATGAACCGAAGTCGGCCGATTTGGTCCGCCAACGCCAGCACGTCTTCGGCCGCAATCCGAAGATTAGTCTCATTGTGCCGACTTATAACACTCCCAAAGCATTCCTAGAAGAAATGCTAGAATCTGTGCTGGCACAGACGTATACCAACTGGGAATTGTGTATTGCTGATGGAAATAGTACCGTTCCTCATGTGCGAACCATCCTCGATCGATATGCGGCTCGCGATCAACGCATTGTTGTTCGCTACCTACCGAGCAATGAAGGCATCGTCGGAAATTCTAATGCAGCCTTGTTGCTAGCCACCGGAGATTATGTCGGTCTGCTCGATCATGACGATACCTTAGCACCGTTTGCCTTATATGAGGTGGTGTCTGCGATCAATCATCACCCCGATGCCGATTTTCTGTATTCGGATGAAGACAAACTCGATCCGTTGGGGCAGCGCGTCGAACCGAACTTCAAGCCCAATTGGTCGCCGGAAACTTTGCGCAGTCGGAATTACATCTGTCATTTGACGGTGCTGAAACGCGAGCTGATGCTGAAACTCGGTGGTTTCCGCAGCGGATTCGATGGCTCCCAGGACTATGATTTGATCTTGAGGGCCAGTGAGAAGGCCAAACGCATCGTCCACATCCCCAAAATTCTCTACCATTGGCGCATGCATGACCAATCCACCGCCGCGAACAAGGCCAGCAAACGCTACGCATTTGAGGCAGGCAAGAAAGCAATTGCGGAACACCTGCAACGCTTGCATATCGCGGCTACGGTCACAGATGGTCCGATCTTAGGAACGTATCAGGTGATCTATCATCTCAAGACGCAGCCTCTGGTAAGCGTGATTATTCCCAATCGCGATCATGCCGACATGCTGGCGAAATGCATCCGATCGATCAGCGACAGCAACTATGCGAACTGGGAACTGTTGATTGTCGAAAACGGGAGCAAAGAACCGACCACCCACGCTTTGTATGCTCAACTTGCTCAAGAACCGCGTGTGAGAATCTTGGAATGGACCCAACCATTCAACTACGCTGCGGTGAATAATTTCGCGGCGACGCATGCCCGGGGGGAATTATTCTTGTTCCTGAACAATGACATCGAAGCGATCAACCCCGATTGGATCGAAAAGATGGTCAAGTTGGCGATCCAACCTAGCATCGGTGCCGTGGGGGCCAAGCTGTACTATCCCGATGACACCATTCAACATGCCGGCATCATCCTTGGCATGGGCGGAATCGCGGGGCACAGTCACTTGAACTTCAAACGCGAAGCACCAGGATATATGCAGCGATTGTTGATCACCCAGAATTGCTCGGCAGTGACCGGGGCATGTTTGATGATTCCGAAGAAAGTATTCTCTGAAATCGGTGGGTTTGATGAAGGTTTTGTGTTAGCCTTCAATGATGTTGATATCTGCTGTCAGATTCTGCAAAAAGGATATCGTATCGTTTGGACTCCTGAGGCAGAACTCTATCATCTAGAATCTAAGACGCGAGGTTATGAAGATACTCCTGAAAAACAAGCACGCTTTCAACGTGAAGTAGCGTTATTCCAAAGTAAATGGGCCGACTTATTAGAATCGGGCGATCCCTATTATAGTCCGCATTTTCGCTTAGATCGTGCCGACTTCTGCTTGAAGACCTAGTTCGCGAATCTTGCTTTGTGCCACGGCCACAGGATGACCCACCATGACTTCGGATCATAGGCTAACATGGTTGCCTCACTTGTTGATAGGGATTTTAACTTCTCTCGCCTCGATTCAAGCTCTATCGCCGAGCATCGATGTCGATACTTGGTGGCATCTTCGGGTCGCACAATGGATCGATGAGCATCATCAGTTACCTAACACCGATCCCTTTTCGCGTTACGGTATCGAAACCCACAAAGAATGGATTGCCTATAGTTGGCTGTGGGAACAGATTCTCTATCGTTGCTATCAATTCCATGGCATCGAAGGCACCTTGTTATTCCGCTATGTCATGGTCATGTTGGTGTTGATCACATGGGCGGCAATCTTATTTCAGATGCTGCGATCTCCGGTCTTAGGAATTGTGTGTTTCGCTTTATCGATCGTCTGTCTGCATCCTATGTGGACAACACGACCGTGGCATTTCACCATCTTGGGAACTATTCTTACTCTTTATTCCTGTAAACAACTTTATGAAGGTGCAAACGGGCCTTATTTTTGGGGGCTTCCATGCATCTACGCGATCTGGGCTAATGTGCATATTCAATTTGTGCTTGGGTTCGCCGTCATCGCTTGTGCTTGGCTAGGGTTCTACTGCGATAAGCGTCTATTTCCCAAAACGATTACCTACTTAGGAGTTACTTGTTTTATCGCCACTTTGCTGAATCCTTATACCTATCAGTTGTATTGGGTAATAATCGAATATGCAGGTCATACTTTTGCCTTAAGAGCTGTCGTAGAACTTGCACCTCCAGACTGGAAGGAACCTTGGACTTGGGCAACATGGATCTCGTGTGGCCTGGCATTCGTAGATACTATTCGACGAAATCCGAAATCTGTCTTTGCTTGGTCATTGTTGTTATGCGGTCTGTTCTTTTCGATGCGAATGCGACGCGACCTATGGTTTGGTGCAGCAACTGCCGTGACAGTAATGTCACTGTATCGGAATGCTCCTCTTGAGAGTCTGTCGGTTCGCCGAACCGCAATCATCGTGTTCGGTACACTTTCCCTGGGGTGGATGGGATGGTATGGGGTGGTACGTCCTCATTTGGATTGGCAAAAGATCATTTCTAAAGAATATCCGTTGGATGCGGTTCAACACGTCTTGCATCGCAGATATTCCCCGCCGATGTACAACTCCTTCGACTGGGGCGGCTTTCTGATTTTTTACTTGCCCCAATATCCAGTTTCGATCGATGGTCGCACCAATCTGCATACCGATACGCGTCTTGAGCGTTACGCACTCACCTGGGCTGGCCTTGGCGATTGGCAGGAAGATCCCGACCTTCGCGTAGCTTCCTTCATCATTGCCCCGGTGAATCAACCCTTAACCAATGTTCTTCGCCAAGATGCGAGTTGGACGATCGACTATGAAGACGCTTTGGCGGTAGTTTTCGTTCGACGGAAAACTCCCTGAAAATCCAGCGTGCAACTTGGCTATCTGTAAAATATCTGGATATTGGCACTTGCAAAAACTACATCGTTCGCCCTGCCGCACGGTTCGCGCCGGAAGATAGGGAGCGAAGGCTTCCGCTATGGTGGGGTGGAGGCTCGGCGAATGCGATCGCGGATGCCGAGCCATTCCTCCGTATCGGGAGGCTCTAAAATGAGTATCCGATCGAATTTTTTCTCATCGAATTGATGGAGGATCTCATACAACCTGGATGCATATTGCTTCGGATTGCCGGGCAAGATGGCCCATTGATCCAGGTCGATCTTACTCAAGTCGGATGGTATTGCCGTCTCATAAAGCAAGCCGGCGACTTTTCTGCCTGCCATTTTTTCCAAGCGTGCTTTTCGTATCAACTCCTCCCAATCATGGGCACACTCGACAGGCGTGGAAGGAGCATAATGACGAGCGAATTGCCCCGGAGAACTCATTGATGCTTGGGCAGACGGAGGGACTGTTTGTGAGCGTTGAATCGGACCAATGATCTGCTCCAACTCCCGCACGCACAATCCCCCCGGACGCAGCAGTTGGGGAGGATGGGTGGTCAAATCCAAAACCGTCGATTCAATTCCGCATTCTGTGGGGCCGGCGTCGAGAATCAGTGGAATGCGTCCCAGCAAACTCGCGGCGACGTGTTCGGCTCGGGTCGGCGAAACAGCGTTGGAGAGATTCGCACTCGGAGCAGCTAGCGGGCGATCGGTGGCCTCAATCAATGCCAAAGCGACCGGATGGGCCGGGCAGCGAATTCCCACCGTCGGTCTACCAGCACTGACGATCGCTGGAATGTCCGCATTTTTGGGCAACACGAAAGTCAACGGACCGGGCCAGAACCTTCGTGCCAGTTGCTCCGCAGTGTCGGGCCAGACACGCACCCATTTTTGGGCCATTTCCTTCGATCCCACGTGAACGATCAATGGATTCGTTGCGGGACGATTCTTGGCCAGGAAAATCTTCTCGACCGCCTTCGCGTTGGTTGCGTCGGCTCCCAGTCCGTAGACGGTTTCCGTGGGGAAGGCCACGATCTCACCATGCAGCAGGCGTTGGGCTGCATCTTCCAGGATGCTTCTGTCCGGTGCCGATGCGTCGATCCGAACTATTTGAGTTCTGTAACCGAACTCAGCCGATTTAGACATAGCACTACTTCTGATGGCTATTTGTGGGAAATCTCCTCCAAGGGATCATGCAAGTTTTGGGGCAACATGGGCTTGCACTTCAAGGAGAGGTTTTGGTTCGTGGCCTTCTTCAAGGAAGGTGATATTTCCGCTGGTTACATCATACATGGCACCAACGATCATGATCTTTCCTTCTTTCACGAGTTGCGCTAGTGTTTTGCTCTGTTCTTGAACCAGTCGCACCATCCGAAGGACATTCCTGCGCGCGATATCGTTAACGTAGGCTTCTTGTTCGGCCAAGGGAAGACGCTCGAATTTTTCTCGATCCGGCTGGGGAATGGAAAGCTGGATGTCGTGTAAGATATCGTCCAAATGTTCGCAACCGGTTGCTTGGGCGGCGCTTTCGGGAGATCCCATCAAGCGGACGGCGGTCGTCACGGCTCCGCAACGCGTGTGGCCCATGATCAGGATCAACTTGGCTCCGGCGACCGCGCAGCCGTATTCGAGACTGCCCAAAACTTTGCGTCGAGCAACATTTCCCGCGATGCGGACACTGAAAATGTCGCCTAGGCCCAAATCGAAGATGATCTCTGTCGGTGTTCGAGAGTCGATACAGCTGAGTACGACAGCCAGGGGATGTTGTCCAGAAGCCGTCACGCTGATTTGGCGATGGAAGTCTCGGGTCAATCGCTGCCCAGTGAGAAATCGTTGGTGACCGTCTTTCAGGATCTGGAGAACCTGTTCGGGGCGAAGCGAGCTTTGCAACTCCCGCGTCGAATAGTCCACATATTGCGTCTGATCCTGGAGTTGATAGCGAGCGCGAAAGCCGATCAGGCTCACTTGGATATTACGAGCTGGGCCTGTTTCCAGTCGAAAGTCTTTTATCAGAGCTAAGACATCAGGATCAATGAAGTCGGTCGCCGTGGCGTCGAGTAAGACGTGTCCTCCCGGAGGGATTTCCTCCAACATCCGCTCAATGGCAGCGCGATTGAGGAAACTTACTTGGTTGGCTAGTACGATATGCACCACCTCGCCGCCCAGGTGCTTTTCGATGATTCTTCGGACCGGTCTTCGGATGTTGCTGGCCAAGATGAAACTGGTACTGATGCCGATGCCAATCAACACCCCAATGAGGAGGTCGGTCAAGACAATCGCGATGACCGTCAGCAGGAAAGGCCAAAATTGATAAGGACCATCGTGCCACATCTTGAGGAACAACTTCGGGTTGGCCAGTTTATAGCCGGTGACCAAGAGAATGGCTGCAAGACAAGCCAGGGGAATCTGATTCATCCAGTCCGCGAAAAACAACACGCTCCCTAGCAGTAGAAAACCATGGAGGATCGCGGAAAGCTTGGTCTGCGCCCCGGCATCGATGTTGACGGAACTTCGGACGATCACCGAAGTGATAGGCAGACCACCGCTTAAGCCACTGACGACGTTTCCCACCCCCTGAGCAATCAACTCTCGACTTGGAGGGGATTGCCGGCGCCGCGGATCGAGTTTATCCACAGCTTCGAGATTCAACAGGGTTTCTAACGAGGCAACCGCGGCAATGGTGATGGCGGCTAGGTAAATCTGGGCACGGAAAATCTGAGAGAAATCGGGGAATTGGAGGAAACCTACGAAATCTCGGAGGCTAGCTGCCACGGGAATCTGCACCATGTGGCTTTTTTCGATCACCCAGATTCCCCCCAGTTCTTCGAGAATTTTCGCAATCGCTACTCCGAACAGAACCACCAACAACGGGGCGGGGACGATCGATTTTTTCAGCTTCTTAGAGCGATCCCACAGAATCAGAAAGAGCAATGATAAAATGCCCACCACGGTAGCCCCGGGTTGAAAATCTACGAGAATTTCCCTGATTTCGCTGAGGGTCGTTTGTTCGTCTTTCTGCACGAAGGCGAAATCGCCTTCGGGGTCGGAGTCGTGGCCAAAAACATGAGGAATTTGCTTGAGGATCAAAATGATGCCGATGGCCGTCAGTAACCCTTTGATCACGCTGGTCGGGAAGAAAGCTGCTAAGGCACCGGCACGCAACAGCCCTAAGAGGATTTGGAGGATCCCCGCCAACACTACGGCCACCAGGAAAGCCGAGAACGAACCGCCCAGCGAGGCGAGTTGGGCCGCGACCACGGCAGTCAGTCCGGCGGCCGGGCCGCTGACGCTGGCATGCGAGCCACTGATTAGCCCTACGACGATGCCTCCGACGATCCCAGCAATCAAGCCCGAGAACAAAGGCGCATCGGAGGCTAAAGCGATTCCCAAACATAATGGTAGCGCGACCAAAAAAACGACCACCGATGCCAACAGATCGCGATACCACATCTGAACAGCAGAGACTTTCGATGCTGACATCGCTCGACCTTTCCCAGCAAGAAGCACGAGAGGGCAAGTTTCCTACGGAGGATGTTCGCTGTATTCGGGTCGCAACGGCACACGTCGGTTATTCGGTTCGCTATGGCTTGCGTCCGCTACTCGGGACGCAATTGCATGAAGGCTTGCCACAAGCGTCGATGTTGCTCTAGGTCCAAGACTTCCGAGCGTTCATTGCTGGCGATACCGAGGCGTTCGAGCATGGCATCGACCTCGGTTTTGGAACGGCGACCTTGAGGCCAACCGGTCAACGCTTGCCGAAGTGTTTTCCGCCGATGGGTGTATAAATCGCGGAGAAACTCGCGGAAGCTCTTCAGATCGGCAATCTGGGCACGTTTCTCGGCATTGGGACGGATGCGCACGATCGCGCTATCGACTTTGGGTTTGGGCCAAAAAACCGTCGGCGGTAGTTTGCGGAGAATCTCTACCTCGGCGACCGATTGCACCAATACCGAGAGAGCGTTGTACTCTTTGGAACCAACCGCTGCGGTCAAACGTTCGCCGATCTCCCATTGTACCGTGACGACCATGCGTTCGGGAGGATCGGGGTCGGTCAGGAGGTTAGCGATCACCGGTGTTGCCACGACGTAAGGCAGATTGGCCACGAGTTTCCAACGGGTGCAGCCGAATCTCGCTTGGTCCTCGGCCAACGCGGCCCGAACGTCCGGGTTGATCTCGCTTTTGCGTCGGAGAATGTCGCCGTGAATCAACCGCGTATTGGGGCGATTGCCGACCAAGCGACGGACTATCGGCGCGAAGTCCGAATCGATCTCGACACTGACGACCGCTCCCGCTTCGCTTGCCAAGCGATTGGTCAGGCTGCCGGTGCCCGAGCCGACTTCCAAGACGGCGTCTTCGCGGCTCAGTTCGGCCGAACGCACCAGCACATCGAGCAAGTTCAGGTCGATCAGGAAGTTTTGTCCCAATTTGCTCTTGGGATCTAGACCATGCTCGGCAAACAAGCCCCGCAGGAAGTTTTGGGTCTGCCGCGGCGAAGGGGGAGACGGATCGAGCGTATCAGACATCACGACTTTACCTCTCCCCAGAGACTGGTTTTTCCAGCAGCCGTCAGCAGCTTTTGCACATGCTTGGCAATCATGTCGGCTTCCAGGTTCACGCGATCGCCGATTTTTTTTCGACCCAATGTCGTGACGGCTAGGGTATGCGGAATCAGCATCACGCTGAACCGCCCTACATCCAGATCCACCAAGGTCAGTGAGATACCATCCACCGCGATCGAACCTTTGGGCACCATCAACGGCGAAAGTTCGCTTGGACAGCGGAACCAGACGGTTTCCCACTCGCCCTGGGGAATGCGATCGACGATCACGCCCACACCATCGACGTGCCCTTGAACGAAATGGCCGCCCAGGCGATCCCCGACACGCAAAGCGCGTTCGATATTCACTTGGTCCCCTAGATGCAAATCGCTTAGAC
>CALEEC010000142.1 GCA_937949245.1 uncultured Gemmataceae bacterium
CCGCCCGGTGCCAAGATGCCCGCGGCATGCCCGTTGCCGTCCCACTGCCGTGGTAGCAGCAGGTCTTCCCGATAATTTTTATGCGGGGAACGTTCCGATAGCCCCTCGGGAACTTTGGTGTGATTGCCGTTGATCACATAAATCCGTTGGTCCGGCCCTAAAGCGACTCCGTGCGGACCGTGTTCACCACCGCCTTCAAAGCGTTTGAGCAGTTCGACGGAATCGTATTGATCGGTGCCTCGGGTATCTTTGCAGCGGTACAGGCCGAAGCCTTTCGGTCCGATACCGTTGATGTACAGACTGTCGAAGGCGTAGAGCATCCCCATCGCTCCGCTGATGGGCAGTTGCAGTTTCTCCCATTGAGCCACTTTGCCTTCTTGGAGCGTGGCGCGTAAGATCGGTTGTCCCGGTTGACCAGAAATGATCAGGCGGCCTCGATGATCCTTGCACATAGCGATCCAAGAACCTTCGGTCTGCGGATCGGCGGTGTGCAAAAGTTCGATGTGAAAGCCCGGCAAAGTGGCAATCAATTCGGGAGGTGTCGCCTCTTTCTTTTCCACTTTGGGGGGCTGTTTGGCCGCGGGTTTGGCAGGCGTTTTGTCTTTCACGCCTTGGCCCAGAGTCGACTCACTGGATAACCCAAACCCTAAGCCGATTCCCAACCCCCAAAGTATCAACCACTGTTTCATGGGAGAAGTTCCTGTTTCCAGTTGTGCATCGATCGTTTGCAGGGAATCCCAAGATCCCCCGCCGTGTGTATCGGGAATTCCCTTCCAAGCGAGTGCGACAAGATACTGTGGACTTGCATCGATAGTTACTCATGGCGCGTCATCAGAGTGACTCCGGCGACCAACGTCTGCCGGCTCGCCTGAACCTCCGGCAATTGACGTCTGCCAGTACGCTAGCTCGGGGCAACAAGAGCCGATGACGCCAATCGTCGGGTGGACGAACGAGTGCGATCCGAACGACGGCCCGATGCCTCCACAGAACCTTGAAATTCCCCGCCGCGAGTGCTACTGGGAATCTACTGCTGAACGTAAGTAGGCAATGACGTCGGCCAACTCTTGGCGCGTCAGTTGTTTTTCAAACTCCTCGGGCATCAGAGATTTGGCCGTGGCCGTGATCTCGTCAATTTGCGAACGCAATACAGTGTCTTCCGCCTTTTCGGCTCGGCGTAAGGTGACACTCGAAGGCGTTTCGACGGCCAACATGCCGGTAATCAGTTTGCCGTTTTTCAGCGACACGGTGTAATTGACATAACGAGAATCGACCTCTCGGCTGGGGTCCAAGATCGCGATCAGCAGGTAATCACTAGGCTTGTCTTTGATCGCGGCGGCCAGATCGGGGCCGACTTCCACGCCTTCGTTTTCCAGGCGATGGCAGACGGCACAATTTTTCTTGAAGACCGCCTTGCCGGCCTTGGGGTCGGCTTTGAGTTCCAAGACCGACAGGTATTGTTCGACGACCTTGGCCCGCGGCGTGACGGAACGGGCGGCGAACAATTTCTGCAAAGTCGCGTTGACCTCGGCGTTCGGATGTTTCAACTTCCGCAATTGCTCGATGCGAGCGGTGTCGAGCAGAGTCGGCAAGGCGTTGCGTTGAGCAATCACGCTGGCCAACTGCTGCAACCGTTCGGTGCGTGCGAACAGCACTTCGGTCGCTTCCCGGCGAACGCTGGGAGAATATTGCTCCCACGGTTCCAGAAGCAACGGCACGACCTGCGCATTGTCGTGGGCACCCAGCGAGCGAACGGCGGCCAATTGCAATTCACTCGGTTGCCGCGGGTCGAGCAGCGGTTGCAGGGCGGACAAAGCCAATTCCCACGGTGCGTGAGCGGCCAGGCGAGCGGCGAACAATCGCGTTTCTAGAGGAGCTTGCGAGTCGGTCGTGGCTCGCAGGGCACCCCACACGATGGGCAAAAGTTCTTGAATGGCGGGCTGTCGATCGGGTTGCCGACTCGACCACAGTTGATTCAACGGTGTCTTGGTATTTTGCAAAGCTGCACCGAGTCCTTCGAGGACCGCGGCACGTCGGCCGACTGGCAAACGCGTGTCGGCCATAGTTTTGAGCAGCGCCATCGTAGTCGAGTCGTCATTGCGGGAGCCGATCTGATTGGCCAAACGGCCCAAGATGGCCCGCAACGGCGTTTCGGGAAGCGTCTCGGTCGCTTGGACCTGCAACAGCGTGGCTAAGACCTGCGGTGCCGAGTCTCGCGTGGAACTGAAGACGGCCGATTGCAGCCAGACATCCCCGCCACGCAACAGCAGCGTAGCCAACGCTGGCCCCGATTCGTCGGCAGGCAGTTCGCCCAAGGTGAAAGCCAATTGCAGGCGCACATGCGGATGCGTGTCATCGATCATCGCCAACACCGTCTGCCGCAACGGTTGCGAGGTACGCAACGACGGTTCGGCCAGTTTCAACCCGTTTTGCCGGCAAATCGGTGAGGGGTGCTTCAGAAGCGTGAGGATCGCTGCCTCTTTCAATGCTCCCAAGCCTTGCAGCGTCCAGGCCGCGTGGATGCGGGCTACGTCGGTTCCGTTGGCCACGATGGTTTCGAGCGTTTCGATGGCCTCCTTCGCTTGGCGTTCGACGATTTGCTGTTGAGCCAACAACCGCACGGTGCGGTTCGCGTGGGTCAGCAGACGGGCCAACTCCACTGCGGAGGACGAAGCGAGCGACGGAATCGCTGGTGTCTTGGCAGCCGTTCCCGTATCCGCGACGACACGCCAGATGCGTCCGCGTTTCCGGCTTTGTAGATTCAGACGCTTCTTGATGTCTTCCGGTATCGACAGGGGAGTTTCGATCACCTCGCGATAGAAATCGAGGACATAGATCGCCCCATCAGGACCGAGCGTCAGGTGAACCGGGCGGAACCAATTATCGGTCGAGGCCAAAAATTCGCGGTTGGCATCCGCTCGCGTCGCCTTGAAGACCGAACCGTTGACATGCAGTTTGTCGCGGGTGATGAGATTGTTGGCCGGGTCGCAGATGAAAACGGTCCCCTGATATTCCGCCGGATAGCGGTCGTCGAGGTAGATCAGCGGGCTACAACCGGAGGTGACGAACCCCCCCGGAACGGCTTCGGTGGGTGGTAAGCGTTTCAAGATCGCGGGATCGGCCACGCGGCGTGAGGTTCGCTCGACCCGCCAGGCTTCAAAGGGGCTGATGCGGAAGACTTTGCACGATGCCCCATGCTCGGGGATGTCCAAGGTCACCGCAGGGACGCTCAGGTACGGATTGCGGCGCAAGTAGTGATCCGGCAAAACGATTTGCCGCAGATGTTGGCTATTGGTGGCCGTGAACCAATTGCCCGCGGCGTCCGCGGTCAGGCCATATTGGCCTCCCCCCGAGGTGGGTTCCAACGATCCAGGGACATCGGGCCGAAAGCGAATGTGCCGCCCCCGCAGCGTCACCGGAGGCATCGACGGTTTCTCGGGACAAGTGATTGTCCCACCACTGCCACCGACGGTCGCGTGAACCCAGTTGTCCAGTCCCCATTGCAGACTGTTGACCAATTGCTGGATGTTGGCTAGCGAGAAACCGGTGTACAGTACGCGTTTGGTGTCGGCACGGTTGTCGCCGTCCGTATCTTCCAGGTAGATCAGATCCGGGGCATTGGCAACGATGACCCCTTTACCCCAAGGCAGCACGCCGGTGGGGAAACGTAGTCCCTCGGCAAAGGTGTCGCAGCGATCGAAGATGCCGTCGCCTTTGGTTGAGGTCAACACTTTGACCTTGCCCTGAGTCTGAGTTCCCGTGGCAACACCTTCATTCGGATAGCCGGGCATCTCGACAAACCACAGACGCCCCTTGGCATCGAAGTTCATGGCCACCGGATCAACGACGTTGGGTTCGGCAGCGACCAGTTCCACCCGGAAGCCATCGGGCACGCGGAAGGTCGCTCGTTCTTGTTCGGGAGTCAACGGTTCCGAATTTTTCAGCGGTTGCGGTTCTGCCAGCAGATTCAGAAGAACATAGAAAAGCAATGCAGCAAGCATGATGCCATCTCATATCTCAGGGCGAACCTATCTTCAATCCAACCGAGGGGGCGATGATTACTTCAAAGCACCTGTCAACTGCACCAATTTGTTGACGATCAGATCTTCAATCGCGGGGGCCCAGGTGCTCGGCATCCCGTAGTAGATCATGGAAAAATTCGCCTCATAACCGCCTTCTTGGAGGACACGCACGGAGGGAATGTAAGCGGGGCAATCGTTGGCGTAGGCCATGATCCACAGGTGCTTGATCTCCGGCAGGCTCTTCCGCAAGCGGATGTCGTAATCGATGACGACTTCCCCGCCTAGCATCAGCCAAGTGACGCTGTCGCCGAGTTTCCAGACTTGCACCGGGTAGTGCGGATAGTCCTTGGGCAACGGTTCGTTCTTTTCGATCATGGCCAAATAACGTTCGGCACGTTTGCGGGCAGCATACGTTTTGCTGAGGGTGTCGGCACGCCATTGTTCCACGGTCGGCAATGGGGCCAACGGCAGAGCGATCGTCGTGTAGGTGGCTCGCAATTTGCCTTCGATCGGTTGCATCTTCTGTTGCAGTACGGCAAGGACGGCTTCGGCCAGTTCTTGACCGTGTTGCTTGGCCAATTCGACGGTGCCGCGGGGATTGGGGTTCGCATCACCTCCGCAACCGGTCCAGAACATCGCCAGTGCTTTGGGATGTTTCTTCTCGATCTCCGCTTGGGCGAAGCCTGCGTAATCGCCACACCATTCGTAGAACGACAGCGTGGTATTGTGGCAGGCATAGCCGAAGACAATCGCGCGAAGTTGGCCTTCGGACTCCACTTTCAGCACGGGGACATCATGATTGACCGGCCCCAGGGGGTTGCGGCCGAGAATGATGCTTTTGTTTTTCGCCAATTCGCGCCGATTGATGGCAAAGCGAGCGATCCCTTTACCATGCGACAGTTGCGCCGGTTTGAGGTCTTTCAACGCATCGGCGATCAGGTCGAGCAATTCCCTCTTGAGGAAGTCGGTGTAGGGAGCGACTTTCGCTCGCATCGCGTCGGGCATGTCATACATGTTGATTAGCCCATCTTGAATGACCGGGCCGCAATGCGTGTGCGAAGCCGAGAAGCAGAGGTTCTCGCGGGGAATGCCGAACTTCTGGCCGATCGCTTGGGCCACCGGTTCGGTGAGGGAGCGCGGCATGCTGATCAGGTCGCTAGTAACCAAAACGAACTTGCTGCCGGCATCGTCTTGCAACGCCAGGGCTTTGATGAACAGATCGTGTTGTTTGCCTTCGGCGGGCTTGTTGCGACCAGCGTAACCAGACAACCATTGCGGTTCTTTGGGCGTGATGATTCGGCTGGCTGTGCCGGCGAGGTAGCCTGCGTCCGCGGTCGCAAGCCAACAGAGGCTCACCACGATTCCCCACAGTCCACGTGCGATGATTCCCCCCAGTCCGCGTGCCTCAGTGTTCATCGTTGGCCCTCCAATTGCAGCAGTTTGGCTATTGCTTTCATCAAGATCGCTTCGCTTTCGGGACCGACCAAGGACACAGTCGGTTCGTAGCCCCCTTGCAGATACGATTCGGCCAAAGGAATGTAACCCGTGCCGTCGTCGCCGTAACCTGCGACGCAGACGGTCTTACGCGGTTGCATTTGCTGGGCACGCAATTGGTATTCGACGAACGGTTCGCCCGGCAGATGCAGCACTTGGACTTGGCCCAAATCGAGGCAGGTCAGATCGATCGGTATCGCGGCACGCATACGCCACGAGATCTGAAAGGCGGCATTGTTGCGTTTCGCCGTCGTTTGTTTCGGATCGCGCAAGACTTTGCGGCTCTCTTCCTCGCCGAAACTCGCTTCGCGGCGTGAGGGGAATCGCACGGGTTCGACGCGCCAACTCCAGCCTGTCAGGGGAAATTTCTCCGTCGCTTGCCAAGCGGCGAGCATGGCCTTGTAGATGCGATCCCGCAGGATCACGCGATTGGCCTTCGCACCGTCGTTGTATTTCCCTGCGGTCACGTTCCCGGCAGCGCCGGTGAAATACATTTGGAAAACTTCGGGGGCATCGTCCTGACGTTTTTGCCGGGCCAGACCGCAGAAGTCGGCACTCACGCGACCATCGCCGTAATAGCTCATCGGATGCGTCGCATAGTAGTGCAACGCCGCCAAGGGCTTGGCCTCGTTCCAGAAGCTCAACGTGCGCAGCCACGGATCGATGGTGCCTTCGGGTTCGTTGCGGATTACTTCGCTTTTGGTAGCACTGGTGCGGGTGTATTTCACTTTGCCATCAGGACCAACGATACGTCGATTCGATGCTACCTGCTCGACTTTCGCTTTGCCGATGCCCAGGTGGGTCATCGGGCGAGTCCGTTTCAGCGAGTCGCGAAGAGCCTCGCTCACCGATCGACGTACCCGATCGAAAAACGCCAGGTCCAGAGACGATTTCGGTTCCGGCGCTTGCCGAATCAGCTTTTCGGCTTCCACGTCGGCAAACGGTGCATTGTGCGGATGGACACAATGCACGGTGACGCACTCGGGCACCGTGTGGGCAGCCTCCGCGAGGGCTTGCCGCAACTGAAAGTACGCTTGATTTCTAATACCGCACCAATCGAAGGCACACAACACGATCGGCCGGCCCATCCCCAACAGCACGACGCCCAACGCTCGCAGCGGATCGTCGACCCCGCGGACCGGTTCGATCCAGCCGCCGCATAGCGGATGTCCTTCCGGGGGCGTCACATCCGCGGCAAACGTAGCAAGATGAAAAGTTGGCATGGCAGGCTTCCAACGAATTCGGGCAGGTATGGCCTTAGATTACGTCCAACCGACGGCGAACGCCAACAGAAATTCTCAGGTTTCATGCTGACCTGGGGGCTTGCAACAGGGGCACTGCGATAGTCCCTCCGGCGACCGTGAGAAAAAAATGGATCTTCCCCTCGAAATCTTGTATAACATCCCTCATCTAGCCGATTTTGTCGAAAGCTTTGTTCTCGCCGATGGATACAACAGCATATGACGGGTTATCGTTCTTTTTGGGATCATCCCAGTCGTGGACTACTCTTAGAGCCTGTCCAAAAAGCAAGATTAACGTGTAAGGCGGCGGACCATCACATGGATCATCGAGACATACACGAACGCGGTGCTGCTCGCCGTCGTCCGCTCGTAGTCTTTCGCCAGCCGGCGGTAACGGTTTAGCCAGCCGA
>CALEEC010000143.1 GCA_937949245.1 uncultured Gemmataceae bacterium
TGAACCCACTTCGGATTCGGCGAGGTTGAATCTCCATAGTACCACTCCAGAAATATAGGTGTGGAATAAACCTTTTGAGCGATTAGAGAGGCACATAACAATGTAGCTTAAATCTCAGATTCCGCAAGCCCCCCAAAAAAATCGATTCTTGAGATTGATCCACCAACGCAGGACGTTCCCCAGCAATTAATTATGTGCGATGTGTATGGATGTGTCGAAGTGGGTGATGTTATCTTGGAAAGGATTTTTCGGCCGAATGACGTGTATTGCCAGCAAGTCTCGGCTATCATAGCCGGAAATTTCCTGCCTTTGAGGAATTTGGCCGATTCTGGCCCCCAAAAGGCGAAACCGATGGCGTAATTCCCTCGGCCAAGGTATTCCGCTTGGGGGTGAATCTGAGGGATGGTCGTCTGAGTGAGGAACCAGCATGGCGGAGTGTCGTCTACGCAGTCAACAGTGGTGGAACATTCCAAACGATCCGGGGATGACGGCTCTCTATCTCGAGCGGTTCCTCAACTGGGGCTTGACTCCGGGGGAGTTGCAATCGGGTCGGCCGATCATCGGCATCGCTCAATCGGGGAACGACCTGGCTCCGTGCAATCGGGCCCATTTGCAGATCGTCGAACGCATTCGCGATGGGGTTCGCGATGCGGGCGGAGTGCCTTTGGTCTTTCCGATGCATCCGATTCAAGAATCGTGTCGTCGTCCCACGGCGGCCCTCGATCGCAATTTGGCCTACTTGGGCTTGGTCGAGATTTTGTACGGTTATCCGATCGATGGCGTCGTGTTCACCACGGGGTGCGATAAAACTACTCCCGCGGCACTGATGGCCGCTGCGACGACCGATCTACCTTCGATCGTGCTTTCTTGTGGGCCGATGCTCAACAGCATGCTCGAAGGTCGGCGGGTAGGAAGTGGCGCGATCATCTGGGAAGCGCGACGCCGACTAGCGGCTGGAGAGATAGACGGAACCAAGTTTATCGAATTGGTGTGTGCCTCGGTCCCCAGTCCGGGATTTTGCAATACCATGGGCACAGCGATGTCGATGAATTGCGTAGCCGAGGCGTTGGGATTGGCTCTGCCTGGGTCGGCCGCGATCCCGGCACCGTTACGCGAACGTGGTCAGGCCGCCTACGCTACCGGACGCCGAGCCGTCGAAATCGTCCGCGAAGATCTTCGCCCCTCACGCATTTTGACGCGTCAAGCCTTCCTCAATGCTATCGTGGTGACCACGGCGATCGGTGGTTCAACCAATTGTCCACCTCATCTGATTGCCATCGCTCGGCATGCCGGAGTGCCACTGACCGATACCGATTGGGAGCAATACGGCTACGAGATTCCCTTGCTGGTCAACTGCATCCCTGCCGGGGAGTATTTAGGGGAAGATTTCTTCCGTGCCGGTGGGGTGCCGGTGGTCATGCGGGAGTTGCTCCGTTGCGGCCTCATCGACGGTTCAACGCTGACGATCACTGGGCAAGACTGGCAGACCAATTTGGCCCAAGTGCCGCGCCCCGATGGCACTGTCATTCGCCCTTGCGAACGCCCCCTCCGCGAAAAGGCGGGATTTTTGGTTCTGAAAGGAAATCTGTTCCGTTCTGGATTGATGAAGACCAGCGTCATCAGCCCGGCCTTTCGGCAACGCTATCTCGAACGCCCCGGTTCCGAAGGCATCTTCGAGTGTCGGGCAATTGTCTTCGATGGCCCGGAAGATTACCACGCACGCATCGACGATCCGTCGTTGAACATCACCGAGGACTGCCTGTTGGTGATTCGGGGCTGTGGTCCGGTAGGTTTTCCCGGAGCGGCCGAGGTGGTCAACATGCAACCGCCCGGGGCGATGATTGCTCGCGGCGTGACGCAATTACCGACGTTGGGCGATGGCCGACAAAGCGGCACCTCAGAATGCCCGTCGATCTTGAATGTCGCCCCGGAAGCCTGCATTGGTGGCCGACTCGATCTGCTGGAAACCGGCGACATCATTCGCGTGGACTTGAACACCCGGCAGGTAAATGCCTTGGTTTCGGAAGCCGAGTTTGAGCGTCGTCAAGCAGCGCGTGCCGCCAAGCCAGCGACGATTCCTCCGTCGGCTACACCGTGGCAGGAGTTGTTCCGCAACCACGTCAGCCAACTTGATACGGGAGGATGCCTCGACTTTGCCACCCGTTATCACGCCGTTTGTTCGCGAACTCCCCGGCACAATCACTAACCTGGCTGAGCTATGGACGTCAGCCTGCCGTGTCGTGACACGGGCAAAAACGTACCATCCCTCGTGTTTGCAGCGTCTTCCTCGGCGGGCTAACCCCCACCGCTCTGGAGAAGACGCAACCGCCCCCTGATCGCGGACGTCCGTCTGCCGTGTCAAATGAGGGATATTCTTCTCCTTTCTAGAAGAAACAGCAATGTGGCACTTGCTTATAGGTCGAGCTGTTTTGGTTCGTCCAATCGTCATCGCGCTAAGCGTCTTCGGTGTCACCGCGTTAGCAGCTCGGGCAGCCGACACCGATCTGGCCCGGTGGACTGCGTCTCCCCCAGAATTCAGCGGAGCTAAAGTCGAAGGAGGAACGGTCCAACTACAATCGGGCGTATTCCGTACTCCAGAGTCGCGACCTTGGAAATGGGTCGGTTGGTTCCACAATCCCATGGCCCGCGATGTCGCCGTGAAGACGCAACTGACCATCCCCCGACCGGCCAGCGATTTCCACTGGTTCGGCCAAAGTTGGTCGTTGTGGCCCGATCCGACTTACGGCGATGGGGGGGCTTCGAGGCCGGGGTAGGGCTGGCCGTCGATCTCCAGCAAGGAATCGGCTACCGCGTGCAATTGTCGCACAAATACCAGTGCGTCGCCTTGGTTCGCTATCCGTCGGGGGGGTATGTGCGTGTCGTCCCTTGCCCGATCGCGAAAGAGCGTCCGATGACGGTGGAAGTCATGCGTCGCGGTCGGGAAGTGCGTGTTCGGGTCGATGGCCAAGAACGGATTCGTTATGTCGATCCGTTGCCGTTGTTGCCCGCAGGACAAGTCGGGCTGCTGACCAGCAGTCGTTCCGCAGTCCAGTTTGCCCACTTCGAAGTTCGCCCTCTTGCCGAAATCCCCGACAACGATCCCCCGGCCCCGCTGCCAACGGCCCATCGACCGAATTTCTCGGCCCGCTCATGGCTTGGCGATCGGCCTTTGGGTCTTCGATGGCGACGAACCGATCCTACTGCTGCCGATCCAGTACAAGCAGAACGACACCTATTACGTCCAGGTCATCAACAATGCCAAGCTCCGTCCCGGTGTCAAACCGATGCTGATGTGGAACGCTCACTGGGACATCGCCGGGCAAGGTGCTTGGAAAGACGGTGGAAGCCAATCGACCGAACCGAAAGTTCACGGCGGGGGTTCGTCTTTGCGTGCCGATTGGCAAGCACGTCATTATGCCGGCCGATTTGAAACCAAGACCACCCTGACGATCGGCTTCGACAACAAGCGTGGCACCTACACCTACGACATGGATTCGCAGTTGGAGATTCTCCCCGGTCCGCCGTTCCACATTCGTGCATTCGAGTTAGAACATCACACGCCGCTAGACCCGTTCAACTGGAAATATTTGGTCATTCGCAAATCGAAAGACGAATTGGTGCACCGGCCGGTGTATCCGATTGATCCCGGGCCGCTGTACAACATCGAGGGGAGCAACGGCCTACGGATGTGGTATGGCCGACACAACGAACCGATGCCACTGGCTCCCGCGGTCGAATATGCCATCCCACCGACCAAGCGACCTGCACCGCACGATCCAAAAATCGAGATTCCCCGACAAATTCACACAGCGGTCTGTGCCGCGTTCTACGATACAGGGATTGCCCACGAGAGCGAAGAACTCCCCGCAGGCAGCAAGATTCGCACGCGTTACCGTTACACTGGCTATCCAGCCGAGGAAGCCGAGCGGATTTTCCGAGCATCCAAGCTCATCGCCTCACCGCGACTCGATCCACAACAGCACTACATTTGGGCCGCCCCCTGGCCGCGCTTGACCTTCCGCAAAGCGAAAGCCCTGAGCGAACCTTGGTGGGATGCACGCATGCCCTTCATGACGGGCCACAATCAACGCCCCACCTACCGCTGGGTCAGCAACACCGGCAACGGCAGTGGCTACGCCATGCAACTACCACTGCGTTCGTATGGTCAATCCGACCTTCCCTTGCCGCAACCGCTGGCCGCTGGAGTGTATGTGATGCGGGGGGCAAGGCCGATCGCGTGGTCGGTCCTGGGGGACGCATCGAATTGATCGCTTATGCCAAAGATCAGCGGAAGATCGCGGAATATACGCACTATCTGGGGAACGGGGATTTTCCCTGGCGTCGCTATGGGTTTGCGTTTCATTTGCCTGCGGAGTGTGCCCGACTGAATGTCGCGTTCGCGAATGCAGGGACGGGAGACATGTTCATCGGCGAAAGTACCTTCGAGCCACTGCCACCTGATGCTCCGCTTCCCGCCGATGTCGCGGCCCAACCGCAAGCCAAGCCGGCCATTTATGCCCCTTCGCCTCCAGGTGCCGTGTTGGACCTTCGTTTGAGCGAAGGGAAGGGCCACTACGTTTTCAATCATGCCGATGCGAACTTTCCACCATTGGAACTGTGCAACGTGACTTGGGAGCCAAGCGACGGTCGATCGGCACTGCGGTTCCATCACCATGTGAAAGACGGCGAAACCAACTTTGCCCGCGGCGGGACGTTGGAGTTTTTCTTGTTCGCTCACGACGCTTATCACAAGGGCAAAACCAAGTCGGTGGCCATTGCCGGATCGCACGGTTCCCCTCAGCGGAACTACAAAGCGCTCACGTTGGCCACTTGGGTTCGCCCTGCTGCGACCATGACCAAGGGCCAACCGATTGCGGACATTCTCGGTTTCGGCAGCCGACGTGTTCGCTTGGAACTGCTCGGCGAGCAAGCGCCGTATCAATTCGGTGGCCGATTCACGGAGGGAGGCCCCTTCCTATGGTCCGGCCCCGACGAGACTTTGGCAGCCGACCGGTGGCATCATTTGGCCCTGACCGCGGAAGTCAACGCGAACCAGCAATGGGACATTCGATTATCCCTCAATGGCAAAATGGTACAGCAGCGAACCAATCAGTCCGGCCCGGTGCCGTTGCAGGCCCATGATTCGATCGTCCTGGGAACCGAACTGCACTACATGCACGACAACTATTATCATGGCCTGATCGGCCGCACGCTGATCTTCGATCGAGCGTTGTCGGCCGACGAAATTGCCCAACTGATGAAGTTGCCCTGAACCAACGAAACAAATCGTCGGTTAGGTCAAGTCCCGACAACGCGCATCGTCGGGACTTGAATTTGAGAGCCGACGACGCCAGTCGTCGGGTTGCGCTGGCTCCCTCAGACCAACCAACTCTTGCGTTGCAGGGCATAGGTGAGAGCCAAAGCGGTGAAAGAAAAACTGACTAACCCCCACGCAGTCTGAGCGGCAGCAGCGTAGTTTAACGCTTGCACCTCGTCATAGACGACGATCGACAACGTGCGGGTCACTCCGGGAATGTTGCCCCCGACCATCAGCACGACGCCGAATTCGCCGACTGTGTGCGCGAAAGTCAACACCGCCCCGGCCAAGATGCCCGGCCAAGATAACGGCAGCACCACCCGAAAAAACGTCTGCCAACGTGAAACGCCCAGACACCAAGCCGCCTCGATTAATTGTCGATCGACCGCTTCCAAAGCCGCGACAAACGGCCGAACCGCAAACGGTAGATTGAACAGCACCGAAGCGATCCAAATACCGACAAAAGTGAACGGCAATCGGCTCCCTGTGAGCGTCTCATAACCTCGGCCTAAGGTGCTGTTCGGCCCCAAGGCATACAATACATAAAACCCCAATACCGTCGGCGGTAACACCAAAGGGAGCGCGATCACTGCTTCGACCAAAAACTTGCCGCGAAAGCGAGCTTGCGCCAACCACCATGCCAGCGGTACGCCCAACAGCAGCAGCACCAGCGTCGTTCCCAAGGCCAACTTCACCGTCACCCACAAAGCCGCACTGTCCACGTTCACTCCTGATGCAGTTGGAAGCCATGTGGGTTCAAGATCACTTGCCCTGTCCTAGCGTGCCAAGGCCTCTGCCTCCTGGGGCAGCAGGAAGCCGTACTGAGCCAGAATCGCTCGTCCTTGCGTGCCGATGATAAAAGCACGCAACAACTCAGCCGCCGAGCGATCTTGGACCCAGTTCAGAATGACGCCGCCTTGCTCGATGCGTGGGTATGCCTCCAGTGGCACCACGGCATAACAGCCCCGCTGACGGAAGGCCGGAGCCAAAGCCAGCGACAATGCGATCACCCCCACATCGGCCGCCCCGGATTCGACAAATTGGGCCGTCTGAGCGATATTCTCGCCGAACACGAGGCGATCTTGCAACTGTGCGTAAATCCCGAAATGCCGCATCGCCGCTTGAGCCGCTCGGCCATAGGGGGCATGTTGCGGATTGGCGATAGCAATTTTCTTGACCTGGGGATCAAGCAAAGCGTTGATGCCGCGCCACGGTACATCCAAAGCCGACCGCTCCGGCACCCAAACGACGATTTGTCCCACCGCGTACAAAAATTCCGACTCGGCGACCGCTTTCCCTTGTTTGATGAGTCGCCGCGGATAGTCGATGTCGGCAGACAAATACAGATCAAACGGCGCCTCATTGGCCAATTGAGCGTAGAACGTCCCCGACGAACCGTAACTGACACGCACTCCAATGCCGAGATGTGCCGTTTGGAATGCCCTTGCCAATTCGTCGAAAGCGAACTGGAGATCCGCCGCTGCTGCTACGCGAACGATGCGTCCGACTGGGGTGTTTCCCCTTCCAAAACATCCGCCTAGAGCCACGCCCGCAGCAAGCACGATCCCGCCCCAATAAACAGACGCTTTCATGATTTATCCGGTTTTGTCTTCTCCATACAAGACGCCTCAGTTGCCCCCTCCTTATAGTTGAAATCATCTCCCCTTCGGAAGGTTTGACTTAAAGGCATTGGGCGTCAGCCCCCCGCTCGGGAAAAGAGAGGCGCGATCATCCTAGCGGCAGGCTGACGCATCCTGCTTGGGGGAAATCACAGCCCATGCGAGCAACACTATCGCTACGCTAATCCAGATGATACGGACTGTGCGGATCTTCTTCGTGGCGAATCTCGTCCACCGGCTGTTGGCGGCCCCAACCTTTGTAGAGCCGATTCGGGCAGTTGAACACGATGCCTTGCGTGTCGCCAACGTTGCGGTACGCATGCACCACTCCCGCCGGGATGATCAACAAATGTGGGGCGTCCACCCCCACGATCCGTACCTCTTTGTGGCGATAAGTCGGACTGCTTGGCCGATTGTCCCACAAGTATACCTTGAAATTCGATGGTCCCAAAAAACAAAACACGTCCGCTTGATCGACGTGTTCATGCGGGCCACGGGCTACGCCGGGTTCGGTCATCGAGATGTAGGCCATCACCGGGTGATACTCCGCCGACAATTCATCGTGGCGGAATAATTCGCACAACCAACCGCGTCGGTCGCGGTAGATGGTCAACGGCTTCCAGACAACGCCGGCAATCGAACCGATGGGGAACTCCATTTCCTTCTGGCTCCGGTACGAGGTTGAAGAAAGAGGCTCCGCGATGCGATGCGGGTCAATGGGGCGAATTGTCGCGATTCGGCGTCATTTCGTCAATCGCGCCGAACAGACCGGGGCTGTCGCTGCCACGCTCTTTTTTGCGTCGTGGTCGTTCCGGCGGTTCGATCAGTTCGGGTGTCGGCCTTTTACGATGCGGTATCGGTGCTGATGCCGGGCCGGCCATGACGGGAAGTGGCCCCTCGATGCTAAGAGGAGAGATTGGCGGTTCGGGCCGTGGTTGCGTCGGCAGTTGATGCCGCGATTCGAGAACGTGCAAGATCGTCTGGGCACGTTGGAGCACCGCTGTCGGTACACCAGCCAATCGGGCCACATGGATGCCGTAACTCTTGGTGGCAGAACCGGGGGTGATCTTGTGCAGGAAAAGCACATCGTCGGCCAATTCTTTCACCGCGACGTTGCAATTGCGTAACCGTGGCAGCGTCTCGGCCAACTGGGCTAGTTCGTGGTAATGCGTGGCAAACAGGGTGCGTGCTTGAATGATGTCGTGCAGGTGTTCGGTGATGGCCCAGGCCAGCGAGACTCCGTCGTAAGTGCTGGTGCCCCGGCCAATTTCGTCGAGAATGACCAGGCTACGGGGGGTGGCATTATTTAGAATGTTGGCGGCCTCGGTCATTTCCAACATGAACGTGCTTTGCCCCCGATTCAATTCGTCGCTGGCTCCGACGCGGGTGAAGATGCGATCGGTAATCCCCACCTTGGCCTGACGCGCCGGAACAAAGCTCCCCATATGTGCCATCAGCGTTAACAACGCGACTTGGCGAATGAAGGTGCTTTTGCCACTCATGTTGGGGCCGGTGATCAACCAGAGTTGGCCGACCTCGGGGGTAAGGATCACATCATTGGGAACAAACGTCCCCGGTGGCAACAGTTGTTCCAAGACCGGATGCCGACCCTCGCGAATCTCCAGAATCGGGGCATCGACCAATTGCGGCCGGACATACTGCCGCGACGCGGCCAATTCGGCCAGGGCGGCCAGAAAATCGATTTGGGCCAGTACCTCGGCGGTGCGTTGCAGTCGGTGCGTTTGAGCCGCTATGCCATCCCGCAACCGGGTGAACAACTCCACTTCCAACTTGCTGGCGTTCTGTTCGGCCGTCAGGATTTTTTCTTCGTACTCTTTCAATTCCGGCGTGATGTAGCGTTCCGCGTTCTTCAGCGTCTGTTTGCGGATATAGTCTGGGGGCACCTTCGCCGTGTGAACATTGGTGATTTCGATGTAATAGCCAAAGACCGAGTTGAAGCCGACCTTCAAGCTAGGAATGTTGGTGCGGGTGATTTCTTTGGCTTGATAGCTGGCAATCCAATTTTTGCCGTCCCGCATCAGGGCACGGTATTCATCGAGTTGTGGATCATATCCGGGACGAATGACACCTCCCTCCTTGGGTTGCAGCGGCGGATCGTCTTCCAGAGCAGCGTCGAGTGCTTCGCGCAGGTCGGCACACAGATCAAGTTGCTGTTCCAATTGCTGAAGCAACGCCGACCGACGCGCCGAGAGGCGGGCCTTCAACTTGGGGAGCGACCGCAAGGTACGAGCCACGCTCGCCAAATCGCGTGGCGTGGCACGGCCGGTGCTGATCCGTGCCGTCAACCGCTGGAGGTCAAAAACGCCGGTCAGAATCTGCCGCAGATCGTCACGCAAGGCCAGATCTTGCAGCAGTTCCTCGACCGCGTCCAAACGGGCTTCGATCGCGGGGCGTTGGGCCAAAGGCGTGAGAATCGCATCGTGCAGGAAGCGTGCCCCCATCGGCGTTACGGTGCGATCCAAGAGCGACAGCAGCGATCCTTCCCGAGCATTTTCGCGTAAGGTCCGCGTCAACTCGAGACTCCGCCGGGTCACTTCGTCCAAGGTCAAGACGGCGTCACTGCGAAACGGTTGCAGGCGTTTGAGATGGCCCAGACTCGATTTCAAAGTTTCCTGCAAATAAAGCACCACGGCCCCAGCCGCGATTAGGCACGGTTGATCGTCATCGAAGCCGAAGCCATTGAGGGTAAGAACCCGAAACTGTTGCAGCAAGGTGGGTTTCGTCGTATTCGGGTCGAAGTTCCAATCGGGGCGTCCCGAGAGGGTTCGCGGCAAACACCGGCGCAGTTCCTCGGGAAGTTGCTGAAGATAGCTTTCCGGCAATAGGCATTCGGCAGCCCCGACTCGTGCCAATTCGTCAGCCAAGCGTTCAGGAACTACGTCCATCGCGTAGAAATCACCGGTCGAAAGTTCGACCCAAGCTAGCCCGAAGCGTTTGTTCCCAGGGGTGACGGC
>CALEEC010000144.1 GCA_937949245.1 uncultured Gemmataceae bacterium
TCACCTGGGAGAACGAAGCCATTCTCGAATCGCGGGAATTAGGCGATGCGGTTGAGATCATCTATCCGAAACGAAGCATTCGTGCCCAACCTTACGTTGCGATCGTCGATGCGAATGTTGATCGCAAAGGAACGCGCACGCATGCGTTGAGGTACTTGCAATTTTTGTATACTGAACCAGCCCAACGGATCATCGCCGAGGAAGGATTTCGCCCCGCCCATCCGAAAGTGGCTGAAGAATTGGCCGAGCGCTTTCCCCCAATCGACGATCTGTTCGACATTACCGCGATTGTGCCTGAAGGCTACGACCACGCGCAACGACGCTTCTTCAGCGACGGAGCCGAGTTCGACCGCATGTTCGATCGCTGAAATCCCCCATCGGTGGGCAATCAGTGGCCTAGGCCGTTGAAGTTTCATCTCGTCTCACCTTTCACCGAGCGAAAACCTCGGTGGTTCGGGTTTCTGGTTGCTCCTTTCCCAGCGGTTGCGATACTGTGCAGGTAGTGAGTGGTAGGCGGATGCTGAAGTTCCATATGGGAAGCGTGCTGTATGTTACGCATAGCCTTCAAAGAATGGGCGGTCATTTGTCGTGCCTTGGCGTTGGGGAAGCAAGCGTTGATCTTGCGTAAAGGAGGCATCGCCGAGACATCCGGCGAATTTCGTCCCGAACACAGTCAATTTTGGCTCTATCCGACGTTCGTGCATCAACAAGAAACGGGGATTCAACTGCAGGCTATTCCTTGGCTCCGCGAAGCGGAAGCGGATCGCCCTCCGCCGGGGATGATCCGGCTATCACACTTCGCGGAGATTGCCGGGGCGTACTGGGTGCAGCAGTTGGCCGGCTTGGTGCTGATCGATCATCTGCATTGTTGGTCGCCAGTTACGGTCGAACAACGGTTCCACTATCGTTCGCCGGGATTGTATGTGCTGCCGGTGCGGGTCTATCAGGTAGAGCAACCAATCGAACTACCGGTATTGCCGGCCTACGAAGGCTGCAAGACCTGGGTCGAATTGGAACGCGAACTGCCGACGACCCCCGCTCGCCCTGTTCTGGACGATACCGCGTTTGCCGATCTGTTGCTGACGTTGCAACGCCGGTTGACGCCGATGGCCACCGTTTAGCATCCACCGTTCACGCCGATGACCAAAGACCATCCCGACAACCGCTTGCGAGCAAACCGATAGCTAGGAACCACCCCGACGATGGCTGACGGCGGCAGGCGGTTGCATCGAGGGGCGGCCGCGGTATCATAAACTCCGTAACGTTACCTGACCCTCCTGCTTAGCCAAACTCCAACCTTGGCTTTGGCCCTTCGAGATGCACTCCATGAAACGCGCTTTATGGTCCTTGGTGTGGTTTGTCAGTATTGTTCTGCTGATCGTGGCTAGTCCACTCCATCCCATTGCGCCGGTGTCGGCTCAACCGAAAGCCCCACCGTTGGTGCTGACGGCACCTCCGCAAGCGCCGACGCTCCATCCCGTTTGGCCGTTGGGCATTCAACGCGGAACCGCCCTGGAACTAACGCTCACGGGGACTAATTTGCAGCAACCGTTGGCGTTGTTGGCATCGTTTCCGTGCAAAGCCACGTTTCCCAACGACGCGAACAATGGCCAAGATCCGGCCCAACTGCGGGTGCGACTCGAAGTCCCCGTCGATGCCCCGGTCGGGGTGCATACGGTGCAGTTGGCTACGGTGGGTGGTTTGTCGAACTTGCGGACGTTCTGCGTCGATGATCTTCCTGCCATCGCCGAGGTCGATACGCATCGCAACAAAGCGACCCCGCAAACAGTGCCGATCCCTTGTGTGGTCAGTGGCAAAATCCATGCGGAAACCAGCAGTTTCTTCAAGATCAACGTCAAAGCCGGGCAACGCATCGCGGTCGAAGTGCTGGGTCGTCGGCTCGGTTCGCCGATCGATCCGCTGATTCTGTTGCACGATGTCAAAACGGGGCGCGAACTCCCCAGCTTATACAGCGACGATGCCCCCGGATTGCAGACCGATGCCCGCTTAGCGCACACCTTTACGGAAGCGGGGGAATATCTCATTGAGGTGCGCGATACGTTGCATCGTGGTGGAGCGGACTACTACTATCGCTTGCGGATCGGGGAATTTCCCATAGCTTTGACGGCCTATCCTGTGGCGGTGCGAGCGGGGGCGACGAATGTTTCGATCGGCTTCACCGGGGTTCCGGCCGATCTGGAGGGGGTAACGCCGGTGCCGGTGTCGGTGCCGGCCGGTTCGCCGGTGTTGGCCGTCGAAGTCGCCCCCAAACGCGGCCAGGGGCCGAGTGGTTCGCCCGTCGCGGTGCAGGTCAGCGACATCGATGAAATCGTCGAAGTCGAACCGAACAATCAACCCAGCCAAGCCCAACGGCTCACCCTTCCAGTCGGTGTCACCGGACGATTTCTCGACAAGGGCGATGTCGATTACTTTGTCTTTGCCGTCAAGAAGGGGCAGAAAATCAGCATCACGGCGGAAACCTACGAGATTCTGTCGCCGGCCGAAGTATATCTGGTGCTGAAGAACGACAAAGGTGCCGAGGTCGCCAAGAGCAATCCCCAAAACGCGCCACGGATCGACTACACGGCGGCAGCCGATGGCGATCTGACGTTGGTTGTCGAGCATCAGAACTTCGCGCACGGCCCCTACGAGGTCTACCATCTGACGGTGCGTGAAGCGACTCCCGATTTCGAGGTCATCGCCTCGTTAGATCGACTGACGTTGTCGCCCGGGGGTAGCGCGATTGTGCCGATTCAAGCAATCAATCGACGCGATTACACCGGGCCGATTGAACTGTCAGTGGTCGGTCATCCGAAGTTGCAAGGTCGGCTGACTATTGCGCCGGGCCAAGCACCGCAGCCGAATTTGCCGTTGGCGTTTCTGTCGGTCCATGCCGCGGCCGATCTACCGGCGGGAGCGTATACTTTTCAGATACAGGCTGTCGGCAAGGTCCAGGGGCAAGATTTGGGGCGTTATGCCACGGTGACCGACGCGGTGAAGCAAGCCTTCGGCGGCCTGACGTTCGTGCCGCGTCGGTTGACCCACCAATTCGCGGTCGCCGTGACACCGCCGGGGGCGTTTGCTTTGAAGCTCGCAGTCGAACCGAACGCAGTCGTTCGCGGCTTACCGGCCCAATTGAAAGTGACAGCCACGCGCGCCGCGGGTTTTGCCGAGGAAATTGCTCTGACGCCTCTGGCTCTGCCGCCGAATGTCACCGCGGCAGCCAAGCCGATTCCCAAGGGAGCCAACGAGAGTGTCATTCCGTTGACTGTCGCTGCGAACGCTCCTTTGGGGACGTTCCCGATCTTGGTGCGTGGCGCGGCCAAGATCGCCGGGAAGGAGGTGGCCTTCTATTCGTCGCTGACGGATCTACCCATCGTTTTGCCTCTGGAACTGAAAGTCGAGGGGATGCCTTTGACCTTGGCCCCGGGTGCTAAAGCGAAGGTAAAAGTGATCGCGGTGCGTCAGGGGGGATACACCGGGCCGATCGAGGTCGAGTTCAAGAATCTACCGGCCAACGTGACCGCGGCCAAGGCTCCGATCCCCGGGAGTCAAACCACGGTCGAAGTAGAAATCGTCGCGGCGGCCAATGCGGCACTCGGCGAGAAGAATGACGTGCAGGTGATCGCCACGGCTACGGGAGTGGCCAATCAACAAGTGACCTTGGCGAATCTCAAAGTAGTGGTGACGAAGTGATCTCTTCGGGTCCGAGTGATTCCAACACCTCCTCCGGTCACTGACGTTCCCGGCTCGCCGTGGAGCCGACGACGCCAGTGCCGGATGTCGCAACCCCCGCAGACTGGCGTCGTCGGCTCCTGAAAAATCCTGGAGCCGACGACGCCAGTCGTCGGGTGTTCCTTTCCAAGGTTGTCGGAGCTAACCGCGTATCGTTGCGTATCGTTTGGGGACACACCACTGCTCAGATGGCGTTGCTTGGGGGCATTTCCGATCCTGGCCGGGAAGTGGTGTCGCCTAACAGCGTCTCGATCCGAGCGACAGCGGCATTCGCGGGTTGGAAGCCACGTTCAGCCGCTTGACGATACCATCCTAGAGCCGTCGACAGATTCTTGGCCATCCCGATGCCCCGTTCGGCCAATGAAGCGAGATAGTGATACGCCTCGCCCACCTCTTGCCGAGCCGCTTTGCGATAGCATTCAACCGCTTTGGTAAAGCTCCGCTCGACGCCGGTGCCGGTTTCGTACAGTTGGCCCATGACCACCCAAGCATATGGGTCTTGCTGGGCAACAGCTCGTTGCAACCAATGCAAGGCTTGCGGGGCATTCTTCGAGACGCCCCAACCTCTCAGATACATCAACGCGACGATCCGTTGCGCATCGGCTTGCCCAGCCTGGGCAGCCGATTGCAGCAGGTCCAACGCTAGAGGATAATTCTGCGGGACGCCGACGCCTTCGAGATGACAATCGCCCCAAAGCAGTAAAGCGAGTGGGTGCTGGTCGCGGATCGCGGCCTGTTGCCACAGCGCCGAGCGTTCCGCGAATGCTTGTGTCAGATAGTCGCGGGTCGAACCGGTGCGTCGGGCATCGTGCCATCGCTGCCAATCGGCTTGAAGGATGTCGTTGCACGCATCGGCGGTAATGCTGGCCCAGGTCGTCGAGGTTGGCGGGGATGTCGAGGTTGGTAGAGGGGAGAAAGTTACCGGCGACCCGTTGGCATTGGGCAGCAGCGTCAGTGACTCGTTGGCATTAGGCAGTAGCGTCAGCAATTCGTTGGCATCGCGGGGCCGACGCTCGGCCTTTTGGGCAACACAACGGCCTAGAAGCGTGATCCAGCTTTCTGGTACGCCGGCTTCGCGCAGATCGTCGGCGAAGTCAGGACCTGCACCTTGGGTCAGGTGCCCGGTGAACATCTGATAGCCCAACACCCCCAGCGCATGCACGTCATCCCGAGGGTCGGGAGCAGCGTGTTCGCGTTGTTGCGGACTAGCGTACAACGGCGTATACGCCCCATGCCAGCCACTGAGCCGATGATCGCCCGTCGCCGAGATGGGGCTGTCCTGTTCCCAAGCCTGGGGGGCCAACGCGGCACCGATGCCGAAATCGGTGATACGCAAGGTCTCCTGATGCGCATCCCACAGGATGTTGGAAGGCTTCAAGTCGCGGTGAACGATGGCCGGTTGCAGACGATGAAACACCGCCACCGTCTCGACTATGACGCGAAACGCCGAGCTGGCTTGGCGAAAGCGTTCCTGGGCATCGAGAGTTTGCCAAAAACGAATGCGATCGGCCAAGTCACCGCCGACAACGTATTCATACATCACCCAGGGTAGTTCGAGGTCCAACTGTGCATCGAGCAACGGTACACAATGGGGGTGCCGGCCTTGAGCCATCACCCGATCGACCAAGCCACTTTCGTGCAGCAAGTGCCGTTGCGCCGCGGTCAACGCATGGCAGAATTTGACCGCTCCCCTCAACGAAGCGTAGCGCGAATGCTGGGCTAACCAAACTTCGCCGAAGCCCCCGACCCCGAGTAATTCGGTGAGTATCCACCCTGGTTTGCCGGGGAGGGAATCTTCGGGGCGAAATCGCGGCGGTCGCTGCGGCAGCAACTTCAGCAACGTTTCGGGGTTGGCCAGAGCAAAATCGTGGGGCACCGATCGTCCCAAGAGATCAGCAGGTCGCTTGAGCGATTGTTGGATCGTGGCAGGAATCTGGGCTAGGTACAATTCTAAAGCGATGCGTTCCGCGGCATCGGCAGTAGCAGCGACTTCTCGAGCAACTTGTTCGGCCACTTGGCGTGCCTGGACGAATTGCACCTGAGCCAGTTGCCCCAGTTCGTCGCGGATCTGTTGGTGTTGCCGACGTTCGCGGTATCTTTTCCACGCCGCTTCGCTGACCTCGTAGGCATAGGCACCTCCCGGCACCATGTCGAGCAGACCGCGAATCCCTTTCTCGACGATCGCTTGTCCGACACACTGCAGTAATGCAAACACCACAGGCATCCTCGATAGGCCCATTTTCCCCGTGCGAAAAATCCCTCCCTTTGGACATACCGCAATTGGAACGAATCTGCAATGGTTTTTCCAACGTTCGGGCATTTTTGGGGGTTGCGAACGGCGTGGGGCATACGCCCTGCAGATGCTGTCAGAGCTGAACGACGCTCTTTTCCGCGATCGACTTCTCGGCCGCTTCGATCATCTTTTGGGCCGTGATGGCATCCGCTAGCGTGGAAAGCGGTGCTTCGCCCCGACGGAGGCAATTTTCCAGGAAATGTTTCACCTCGTTGATGATCGAACCTTGATAGGCGGTGTAAGTCTGCGAGTGAACCAACCCCGGTTTGATCTCGACATGATCGCGGTAGCTGTAGCGGGTGCTGCCGGCGGTGCCGATGACTTTCACCATGACAGTCCACGGATCGGCCGCATGATCGTCGGCCGCGAAACTGGCGCAGAAATGGGCTAACGCTCCGTTTTCCAACCGCATCTGCACCATGGCAATATCTTCCTCGGTGTACTCCTTGTAGTGCAAAGTCGCTTTCATAGCACACAGTTCGACCGGTTTGCCGACCAAGTACAGCAAGATGTACGAATGATGCGTCAAAATCTGTCGAACCACCCCCGGATAGCGTTTGGCCACCTCTTCGGGGTGATGGATGTTGTACATCACATACGCGGAGACGATTTTGCCCAAGTCGCCGGCTTCGACCAATTCCTTGGTGCGGTTCATGCTGGCTTCGTAGATGTAATTGTGCCCCGGCATGCAGACCCGATCGTTGGCCTGGGCGAGGCGTTGCATCTGTTCGATTTCCGCGATGCTGACACCGACCGGCTTTTCGACCAAGACATGTTTCCCCGCTTGCAGAGCGAGTTGGGTATATTCCAGGTGCGTTTCCAGATTGGTGAGTACGAACACGGCATCGATCGCGGGATCGTTCACCAGTTCCTGGGGAGTAGCGTAGACGCTGCAGCCAAACTCGCGGGCACGTTGGGCCGCTCGATCGGACGAGCGGTTCCACAGTCCGACCAGATGGGCACCGTGGCATTTTTGCACCGCCCGAGCATGCAGGATGGAAATGTCTCCCACTCCGATAAAACCCACACCAATCAATGGTTTGGTCAGCACTGCCATGACTCAAGCTCCTAACCCAACACGGTTCCGAGAGGGGGAAAGGCGAAAACATCCGTAGATTACCGGAGCCTGAGTTGTATCGGTGCCGACGTGGTCAGGCAAGCAACTTGGCCACGGAATCTTCAGGAAGGTCCGTTCCGGCTGTGTCGGGCTATCTGGTCCGAGGCAAGCTAGGGAGCCGATGGGGGATCAATCTTGCGGATGCTGCGAATGCGATAGGTCGGGTAACTGCCGATCCCCCCCTCATGACTGGCACTGCTCGGCGGCACCAGTTCCCCTTCGACGCGGAGCCAATCGCCTTCGCGGAATTGGTGCAAGCGGGCATCTTCGGGCAGAATGACTTTGCCGCCCCATTTTTCGTCCATCCGCGGATCGCAGTAGCGTAGCTCATAGTGGCCGCGATAATGCCGATCCAGCCGACCTTGCAACCAAGAATGATCCGGGGCGTACCCCATGCCTTCGCTCCCATGGGCGGTCGTTTGCGCGTTTGCAGGAATTACAGTGCGTGGGTCGGTTTCCACGGTTTCCGTGATGATCGGCAGGTGCTGCGGTGCCTGCGGAGCAGTAACCGTGGGAGCAGAAGCAGCCGACGCCGATTCCGTGGCCAGGGAGGAAGCTCGCGATCGTTCGGAAGATGAAGCCTGCGATGACGAGGAAATCATCGGTGACGAGGAAATCATCGGTGAGGACGAAGCCTGTGGCAGGGACGAAGCCTGCGGTGAGGACGAAGCCTGCAATATAGGTTCGAGCCGTGGATGCAGCGCCGGTTCAGCCAAGTGGGTTAGCGTTAGATTCGTGGGAAATGGGGCAAAAGTTCCCCTCGGTGGCGAGCTATTAGCCACGCCGTAGGGACTGATCCGCGAGGCGGCCGGGCGATACGTCGGCTGCGGGTGGGTCGGCGGTTGCAGGGTGACGCGAGTGCCGGGGATTTCCGGTTCGATCACGATTGGTG
>CALEEC010000145.1 GCA_937949245.1 uncultured Gemmataceae bacterium
GATGCCGTCATGCGTCCCGGTCTGGCCATGGGCGGCGATCCGACCCGAGGGCATGAACTCATTCACATGAAGGCGACGGACAATCAATCGTTCCAGGCCATCCTCCATCACCATCAGCATCGCGGGGCATCATGGGTGCCGCCCCACCCCGCGACTTGGGTGCGAGCGGCTCATTGGGGGGTGGGTGCTCTGCTGACGCTCATTACCTTGGCCGCCTTGGTACGCGTCCCGGAAAATGCTACGTCCATCATGCTAAGCATCGGCTGCTTGTGTTTGGTGATGCTGCATATTAGCCCCTCGTCGCATATGCATTGGTATTGCTTGGGGCTGATCTCGGTGTCGGGGCTGTGGTTGCGTTCGATTGATCGGCACGGGACGCTGTTTCCCTCGGGCCGAACGCTGTTGGGATTGGGAAGTTTCGGCCTGATCGTGGGGCTGCCGAATCTGCCCGGTTGGGAACCGTTACGCGATGGCGGAACAGCTATGCTCGGCTCGCTAGGACTGTGGGCCGCGGGCATCGGGCAGTTGGGGCAGTTGCGTCGCGATACCACCGCGGAGTCGCCCCGTCATTCATCAACGCCCTCCTACGCTCAAGCTGCTTAGGTGGTTTTGCCTTCTCCGTCGACGGACGTCGATGGCTCGCCCGTGGCCGGCATCCCCTCGCGGAGTCGAGCTGGCGAGGGAGGGGCGGCCAAGGACCGACAGGCCCCCGATCCTACTCGTCTTCGTCGGCGGCCAGTTTGGCTTTGCTGACGATCTGTTGCTGCACCTGCGGAGGCACCACGTCGTAATGGCTGTAATCCAAAATGTAGCTCCCCTGCCCTTGAGTGATGCTGTCCAACGACGCCTTGTAGCGTGTCACTTCCGCCAGAGGCACTTTGGCCGTCAATACGGTCAGATCGCCAGGCAAACTGTCCTGATTTTCAACCTGAGCACGGCGCGTGTTGAGGTCACTTAGGATCGCACCGGTGTACTTGCTGGGAACAGTCACTTCCAATTTGACGATGGGTTCGAGCAAGATTGGTCTGGCGGCCAGGAAGGCTTTCTTGAAGGCGATGCGTGCTGCGGTTTTGAACGCAGCCTCAGAGCTATCGACGGGGTGATCTTTGCCGAAATGCACCTCTACGGCGACATCTTGGATGCGATAACCGGCCAACGCTCCGCGTTCGAGCAATTCTTTGCAGCCCTTCTCGACGGCTGGGATAAACTGGTTCGGAATCGTGCCACCGACGATATGATCGATGAAGGCAAAATTGTGATCCGGGTCGTAATGCACGGCACGCATCTTCTCGAAGCGGCTCTTGTTGGCGAACTCGGCTTGCAGTTGCTCCAGAGTCTTGATGTCGCGTGACAGCGGATAGATGCGTAGATGCACCTCGGCAAATTGTCCGCGACCGCCGGTCTGTTTCTTGTGCCGATGATCGGCCGACGCTTCAGTTTGGATCGTCTCGCGGTAGGGAATCTTCGGCTCCTTGGTAACAATTTCCAGGCCGAAGCGGCGTTTGAGGCGATTTTGAATGACCTCCAAATGCAATTGGCTGATGCCGGCCACGACCAGTTCGTGGGTCTGCGGATCGTGCGAGACTTTCACGGTGGGGTCTTCGTCGGCGATTTTGGCGAGACTTTGCGAAATTTTCTGCTCGTCGCCACGATTTTTTGGTTCGACGGCCAAGCCGTACATCGGCGTCGGGAAGTGGGGTTCGGGGAACCTCTTGATGTTGGTCGAATAAGCCACCGTGTCGCCGATATGCAGATCGTCAATTTTGGCCACCGCGACGATGTCTCCGGGAACCGCTTCCGGGGCATCGACATGATCATGACCTTGCACCAACAAGATATGCCCCACCCGCCACGATTTGCCGGTGCGTAGGTTGATCAACGGTTTGTCCGGCGTCATTTTGCCCGACAGCACGCGAATGAAACTCAGATGCCCTACAAACTTGTCGTTGACGTTCTTGAACACTTGGCCAACAAATTCGCCATTTTCGTCGGGTTGCAGCGGATGTTCGGGATCGATCTTTTCATCGTATTCGCGTAGTCGTGGGGCAGTGTATTTGGGCGATAAGGCAAATTTGGTCAGCCCCTCGAGGAGTTCTTCGACGCCACGATCTTTCTTGGCTGCAGTGCAGAAAATGGGGATGATGGTATGAGCTGCGATCGCATTCGGCAGTGCCGCTTCGAGAATTGCGGGCGCTAAGGTGCCCTCTTCGAGGTATTTTTCCATCAACTTTTCATCGGCATCGACAATCGCATCGACCAGTTGCGATCGCGCTTTGGCGACATCGATCGGACATTTGGGGGGGATCGTCTCGGGGGGATCGATAATGCTGAAGACCTTGGTAAAGTCGGCCCCCAAGCCATCGGGAGCGTTCACCAAGACGCACTCTTTGCCGAACGTTTCGCGGATAGATTCCAACAGTTTCGGAAAATCGATCTTGTCGGCATCGAGTTTGTTGATGACGATCATGCGTGCCAAATCTTGCTTGCGGGCTTCATGAAACATCCGCCGGGTGTTGACTTCGATGCCGTTGACCGCGGAAATGACGATGACGGCTGTTTCGACGGCGTTGAGCGCTTCCAAAGCCGCCCCGACGAAATCGGGATAGCCCGGAGCATCGAGCAGGTACAAGGCTTTGCCGTTATACTCGGCATGCAACACGCTAGTATCGATGGAGAAATGCCGGCGATGCTCTTCATCATCGAAATCGGACACGCTGGTTTCGTCATCTACACTGCCCGGACGAGCCACCGCGTGAGCACGATAGAGCAACGCATCGGCCAGCGTCGTCTTGCCGGCAGCCGCGTGTCCGACTAAGGCAATGGTGCGAATGTCATCCACATGATACTTCAGCATAGCGAAACTCCTCGATGCAATTGAGGAACTGGGAAGAGGCGTTCAGATTCGCTGCTGCGGAAGCTGCGGTCATGGCCCGCGAAACGGGGCGGCACAGGAAAGACGGAGAGGAATCAGCAGTCGCTAACCCTAGAGAATCCCACGAGGTCGGACGGCGATTCTTCCGTCCTGATGCGCTTCGTCCGCGACCATCGCATCCTCCTCTCGTGCGAAAACGTCGATACGTCGATGGTGCGACTTTATCGACCTGCTGAGTTTCCGTTGGCCGCGACCACGGCCAACACCTCGGGCAAAGTGATTCGCCCTTCGTAAAGCGATCGACCAATGATACAACCGGGTACGCGATGGGCCAATAACGCACGGACGTCGTCCAAGGTCGTCACGCCCCCGCTGGCGATCACCGGCAACTGGGGGACCGCTGCTTGCAGTTGCAGCAGAGGGGCGAGGTTCGGTCCTGTCATCATGCCATCGCGGGCAATATCGGTGAATACGATGGCGGCCAACGGCCAATCGGCACATTGCTGGGCGAGTTCGGCCGCGGTGGTATGCGACACCTCCAACCAACCGTGGGTGGCTACCTTCCCCTCTTTCGCATCCAATCCCAAGACGATTTGTTGCGGGAACCGCCGGGCCATCTGCTTGGCCCAAGCGGGATCTTGCAAAGCTTTGGTGCCTAATACTACCCGAGCAACGCCCCAGGAAAAGACCTCTTCCAGATGGGCTTCGCTGCGGATGCCTCCGCCCAACTGTACGGGCACCCCCCGCGCGGCACACACCGAAACAATCGCTCGAATCACCGGACCATTGACCGGATGCCCCGCTTTCGCGCCATCCAGATCGACGACGTGCAACCGCGTCGCACCTTGATCGAGCCAGCGTTGCGCTACGGCGACCGGATCGGTGTCGAAGACCGTTTCCTGGGCATAGTCTCCCTGACGCAGCCGAACACATCGGCCTTCACGCAGATCAATAGCAGGAAAGATCCACACAACCGTTATCCTTAGCCGTTCGGCAGTTGCTGAAATCGCTCTGCGGTCATTGTGGAGCAACCCTGCATCATTTACAAGAGGCTAGCTGCGGATTTGCCGGAATTTTGGACCCACCGGTAGGAATCGCTTTCGGGCCACCGCAGACAGCGGAACATCGCGTGCCAACCATCGAAACGTGCGGAAAATAGCAGGTGAGCAATCGAAACGGGCGAAGCATGAAATGCCGGGAATCGACCAAGGCGAAAAGTAGAATGCTGACAATCGACTAAAGCGAGAAGTAGGATGCCGGCAATCAAAAAATGCAAAAAATCGAACGTAGAAAATCGCGCAAACGAAACGCCCAGGCGTGTCGTCGAAAAAAGCGAGAGATTCTTGGATTGTGGATTACCACCGACCGGAGCGACCGCGATGCCATATCGGAACTCATCCTGGAGCAGTTGGGGCCTGTTCTGGGCCGGTTTGTTGTTCGCCGCGACACCGGCGTTGGCGCAGAATTCCAAGCCGGTCAACGATTTGCCGCAACAAGCTCAAGCGATTCTCAAAGCCCATTGCTACCGCTGTCACGGCCAAGACGGAGCCGTCGAGGGGGGATTGAATTACGCGGCCGATCTGGCCAAACTCGTCACTCGACGCAAAGTCATTCCCCACAAGCCTGCCGAGTCGCCCCTGTGGAAGCGGATCGATAGTGGCAGCATGCCCCCCCTGGAAGTGACGCAACGCCTGAGCGACGCTGAGAAAGCGACGCTCAAAAGTTGGATCGAAGCCGGTGCCCCGGTTCCTTCGGCTCCCGTTCGGCCTCAGGTAACCCTCGCCGAGGTGCATCGCGTGATCTTAGCGGATCTCGACCAAATCAATTTACGTGCTCGGCGTTTCCAACGCTACTTCACCCTGCATCACCTGTGGAACGCCGGCCTAAGCGAGGAGGAATTGGCCACCTATCGCAACGCGCTATCCAAACTGATCAATTCGTTGTCTTGGCATCCGAAAATTCGCATTCCTGAAGCGATCGACCCGCACAAAACGGTGTTCCGCATTGACTTGCGCTGGTACATGTGGGACGCGACCCTGTGGAATCGGTTGCTCAACGACTATCCGTATGGCGTGATTGAAGATGGGGTCGGTGCCCGTGCGTTGGCCGTGCATACGGCCAGCAAAGTGCCTCTGATTCGCGGCGATTGGTTTATTGCGACGGCCAGCCGACCGCCGCTGTATCAGGATCTGTTGCAATTGCCGACCAATCTGGCCGAACTCGAACGCCAGTTGCGTGTCGATCCCGCTTTCAACATCCTACAGGAACGCGTTTATCGGGCCGGGTTCAACGGTTCAGGAGTATCGCGGAACAATCGCATTCTCGAACGTCATGACTCGGTGCATGGGGCCTACTGGCGGACCTACGATTTCGAGGAAGTGCCCCAGAATCTGACCGAACGCGGGCAATTGTTGCCGGATCGACGTAACATCTTTGCCTATCCGCTGGGTCCGGGAAATGCCGACAATCAATTCCAACACGTCGGCGGGGAAGTGATCTTCTCGCTGCCCAATGGCCTACACGGCTACATGTTGGTCAACACAGCGAATATCCGCATTGACAAGGGGCCGGTGAATATCGTTAGCGATCCCCGTCGCCCCGATCGCGCGGTAGAGACGGGCGTTTCGTGTATGGCGTGCCATATTACCGGCATTTTGCCCAAGGCCGATCAGGTTCACGAATACGTCCTGAAAAATCCAAAGGCCTTCTCGCGGGCCGATGCCGAGGTCATTCGCGCTTTGTATCCGCCCAAAGAACGCACCTTGGCCGTCATGGAGGAAGACGCCCGCCGTTACCAAGCGGCTCTCGAACAAGCCGGTGCGAAGGTCATCAAGACTGAAGCCGTCAGCACCATGACCATCCGCTACGAAGCCGATCTCGACCTTAATCTTGCTGCTGCGGAAGTAGGGTTGAAGCCTAACGAACTGCGTGCCGCGATCGAAGCCTCGCCGATTTTGTCGAAGAACCTCGGTGCCTTGTTGGTTCCGGGAGGTGTGGTGGCCCGGCAATTGTGGGTGCAAGCCTTCGGCGATCTGGTCAAGGAACTGCGGCTGGGAGTGCTGTTGCAAGCCACGCAGTCGAGCGGCAACTTGCCCGATAACACCGGCGAAGTCGATCCATTGGAGGGAAGTTCCAACCAACTCAACGCCGCGGCGATCTCGGCCGATGGCCGACGCGTGTTGTTGGCCAGTGCGGATCGTAGTGTCCGCTTGTGGGATGTCGAGGCCAACCGCGATATTCGCCGCCTGATCGGCCATTCCGCTTCCGTGTGGTGCGTCGCTTTTTCTGCCGATGAGCAACGCGCCATTTCGGGGGGGATGGATAAGACCGTTCGCGTCTGGGACGTGAACACCGGCCGGCAGTTGCTGTTGCTCGAAGGTCACGACAGTTTGGTAGCCTGCGTCGCATTGTCGGCCGATGCCCGGTTCGCGGCCTCGGGGGGAGGGGACCGCACCCTGATTCTCTGGGATCTCGCCCAAGGCAAAGAAGCGAAACGCTTGGAGAACGTCGGCCGCTTCGTGACGGCATTGCATTTCCTCCCCGGTGCCGCACGGGTGCTGGTCGCGGTGGACGAAAAAATCCACGTCTGGGATCTGGAAGCCAATCGCCTCAATCCCGCTTGGGAGGGTGGCCATACCGCCCCGATCACGGCGTTGGCCCTCTCCAGCGATGCCAAGCAGTTGCTGACCGCGTCGGACGACGGCACCGTGAAACTGTGGGACACGGCCACGCGGAAGCCGATCCGTACTCTGACTGGGCATCGCGGTTATGTCAAGTCGGTCGCCTTCCACCGAGAGGGCCATTGGGTGTTGAGCGGCGGTTCTGATACGACGGTGCGACTCTGGGAGACGGCTACGGGCAAAGAACTCGGGGTGTTCCGCAAGCACAACGACCCGTTGATTGGTGTCGGCTTCACTCCCAGCGGTCGGCAAACGGTCAGCGTCAGCCGCGATTCCGCCGTGCAGATCTGGGGATTGGCCAAGTTCATCGCGGCCGTAGCTCCGACGCCCACCCCTATGGCCCAAACGCCCGATTCGCCTAAGCCGGAGAATCCGGTTGCTCCTGCCCCCCCGAAGCCACGCACGCTCAAAGTCCA
>CALEEC010000146.1 GCA_937949245.1 uncultured Gemmataceae bacterium
TGGGTGCTGGCGTGCAAACGGCCGCGACTGCTTCGCAACTGGGGGACTACTTCCAATACGTCATCGATCACCCCGTCACTTTGGCCCGACAAAAGTCCGCTCTCCTGCCCATCGTCGGAAAAGACATCGAAGGCAAACGCATCAGCATCTACAACCAAAACGTCCAAGCCAAGCATCCCCTCTTGGGACTCCGCTTCAAAAACACCACCGGCTTGCATCTGTCCCAAGGACCCATCACCGTCTTTGAAGGCTCCACCTACGCCGGCGATTCTCGCGTCCTCGATGTCCAACCCGGCGAAGAACGGCTCATCTCCTATGCCATCGACCTAGGCACCGAAGTCGCTCCTCGCAACGGACCCACCACCTCCCGCATCACCAGTGTACGGGCCAACAAGGGCATCATCTTCACCACCACCCGCGTGCGTGAAGAGAAAGTCTACGAAATCAAGAACAACTCCACCACGGATCGCACCATCTGGATCGAACATCCCAATCGCAAGAATCAACAGTTCAAGATCACCTCGGCCAACAACCCCATCGAAGAGACGGCCGACCTGTACCGCTTCGAGGTCCAAGTGGGGGCGGGCAAATCGAAGGCATACTCGGTGGTGGAAGAACGCGATCAAGGCAGTTCGATCAGTTTGAGCAACAGTCCCGACGATCAGATCCGTTACTTCATGTCGCTCAACGAGGTCAGCGAGGCGTTGAAAGCGAAGCTGGCGGAAGCGTTGCGACTGAAGGGGGCGTGGGATGCGGTGCGTCGGGAGATCGACGCGACGCAACGACGGATTCAAACGATCACGGCGGATCAACAACGCTTGCGAGCAAACCTGCGGGAGACGCCGCGGGAAGCGGAAGTGTACAAGACGTACCTGAAGAAGTTCGACGATCAAGAGAAAGAGATGGACACGTTGCACAGCAAGTTGCGCGACTTGCAAGAAGCCGAACATCGCGCTCGGGTGACCTATGAAAACTACCTCTCGACGCTGACGGTGGATTAGTCGCATGAAAAACCATCGACGTTGACCGTCGGATTCGACAACTCATGTACAGCGACAATTCGTCACGAGCCGAACTTGCCTGCAAGCACATCTCGAGCGAGAATGCTCTTGTCGGCAGGTTCGGCTTTTGTTTTGGATGCGTCGGCAAGTTCGGCCGTTGTTTTGAATGCCCATAGAAAGGCATTCCTCAATGAGCGAAGGTTCTCCCCTACGACTGACCAAACTGGCTAAACGTGCCGGTTGCGCGGCAAAGCATCCCCCGGGATTTCTGCTGCCTTTGCTGGGAATGCTCCCGCCGATTTACGATCCAAAGGTGTTGATCGGTAGTTCTACCGCAGATGACGCCGCAGTGGTGCAACTGACGAATGAACTCGCGTTGGTGCTGACGACCGATTTTTTTACGCCGATCGTCGATGATCCGAAGCAGTTCGGCCAAATAGCAGCTGCGAATGCGTTGTCGGATGTCTACGCCATGGGGGGAAGCCCCTTGGCGGCGTTGAGTATCGTCGGTTTTCCCGACACTTTACCCGCGACGGTCTTAAGCGAGATCCTTCGTGGGGCTGCCGAGATCGCGGCTCAAGCGGAAACGTCCATCGTCGGCGGACATACGATCAAAAGTGAAGAACCCATCTTCGGCTTGGCCATCGTTGGCACCATCACGCCGCAAAAAATCTGGAGCAACGCGGGTGCCAAGCCCGGCGACACGCTCATTCTGACCAAGCCGATCGGCTTGGGAATCATCACGACGGCTGCGAAAAACGATCAAGATACGCTCGGAGCCATCCACGAAGCTATCACAGTGATGACGACTCTCAATCGCTCCGCTGCGGAGATACTTCGGGGGTACACGGTCCATGCCCTTACCGATGTCACAGGCTTCGGTCTTCTCGGCCATTTACGCAATTTGACCTCGGCTAGTCGAGTGACCGCCGAAGTTTGGAGTGCCGCCGTTCCCGTGCTTGCGGCAGCTCGGCAATACGTCCAAGCAGGCATCGCGCCCGGGGGCACCCGAGCCAACCTCAAATTCCTGGCCGATTGGGTTGATTTCGCTTCGGATGTCTCCCCCGAAGAACAACTTCTGTTGTGCGATGCCCAAACCTCGGGCGGCCTCCTCGCCGCCGTGCCAGCAGAAGAAGCGGCCCCCATCCTCCAAGCCTTGCGTACAGCCAACATTCTGGGAACTATCATCGGTCGAATTGGCGCGGAAGGAACAGGCCGAATCAGCGTGAGGAAGATTGCGGGGTGAGCTTTGATACCTGCTTGGAAAGGTCTGATCGCGGCACCACCGACACCGCTTGCAGCGGACGGCTCGCTAAATTGCGACCGCATCCACGCTCAAGCGGAATTGTTGATCGAATCGGGAGTTGCCGGTGCTTTTGTCTGTGGCACCACGGGAGAGTCGTTGTCCCTGTCGACGTCCGAACGTCGGCAAGTCGCCGAGCGTTGGCTGCACGCGGCTGCTGGTCGGTTGCGCATCATGGTTCACGTCGGCCATACCAGTTTGCCCGAGGCGCAAGCTCTGGCCCAGCATGCAGCGCAACTAGGAGTCGATGCCATCGCATTGATCGCGCCGAACTTCTTCAAACCGCAAACCGTAGCGGACTTGGTCGATTTCTGTGCTCTGGTCGCTTCCGCAGCCCCGAAGTTGCCGTTTTACTACTATGAAATCCCCTCTATGACGGGGATACATTTCCCGACCGCAGAGTTCGTCCGTCAAGCCATCGCGCGAATTCCGAATTTTGCCGGTTTGAAGTTCAGTCACTCCGACCTGATGAGTTTGCAAGAGTGCCTCGCTGTCCGAGAAGGATTGGACCTTTATTACGGCCAGGATGAAATGTTGCTGGCCGCTCTCGCTCTCGGAGTACAGGGGGCGGTCGGATCTACCTACAATTTTGCTGCCCCTGTGTATCAACGGGTGATCACTGCCTTTCAGGCCGGCGATCTCGCCACCGCTCGACGCGAACAAAGAAAAAGTGTGGAAATGATTCGTGTGCTGTTGGATTTCGGTGTAGTGCGAACCGTGAAAGCCATTCTGCGATTGATGGGCATCGACTGCGGCACAGTTCGCCCCCCCTTGCGTCCGGTGTCACCTGAAGAAATGACCGCCATCTATCACCGATTGAGACACCTCGACATCTTCAGTCGCCCTTTGTCATTATCGGCAATTGGAGGGAGTGTCTGATACCATCGTTCTCATGTATCTCATGAGATCAGCATATGAGAGAAGTTCTGGCGGATCTTGGCAACTTTTGGAGCAATAACAAACGCACAGTAATTTTGCTGGGGATGATTGCGGAAATAGCCTTGATGATAATCTTCCGCCACCCAGAAAGTCGTCGCGGGAGTCACCTGCGTGACGATGGGATGGCGAAAAATTTTCTGGGAATTGAATTCGGCGATCAGTTCATTTGCAATCTGTTTCTGCTGCTCGTTGTGATAAAAAATGACAGAGCGATATTGCGTGCCAATGTCCGGCCCCTGGCGATTGAGTGTCGTCGGATCATGAGCGGTGAAGAAGATCGTCAGCAAATCGCGGAAGGAAACTTGCTTGGGATCGTAGGTGATCTGGACCACCTCGGCATGACCGGTAGCTCCCGTACACACTTGTCGGTAGGTCGGTTGATCCACATGTCCGCCCATGTAGCCGCTCTCGACTTTCTGTACGCCGCGAATCATTTCAAAGACAGCTTCCAAGCACCAAAAACATCCCCCGCCCAAAGTTGCTCGTTCTAAAGGTTGCTGCTCACTCATGGTTGCAGTTCCTGTGCGAAATCCACCGCCGAAGCTTCAGTATCCCTCTCTCTTTATGGTAAGAGCTTAATCAAGACCTGCGAACGTCGGCCACTGCGATCGTACACCGCACGCCGTTCCGCAGGTAAATCGTCCGGTGTGCCCAGCTTGAAGCCTCCTTTCTGAGTGAAATAGTTGATGGCCTGAGTGGATAGGCAATACAAGATTTTGACTCCCTTCTGCCGCGCGAGGTTTTCGGCATAGTTCATCAGTTTTAAGCCAATCCCCTGATTCTCGTAACGTGGAGCCACATAAAGACTTGCCATCTCGGCTTTGGTTCCATCGCTCGTCGAGACATGCAACGCGCCACAAGCAACGATGTTTCCATCGACCTGGAAGACGAAATAATCGTCGATCTTGGCTTCTAACTCCGCTCGGGTACGTTTGAGCAGCTCATCGGTTTCCATTCCCTGAGCAATCAGGGCGTAAATGGTCCGAGCGTCGCGTTTTTGTGCTTTACGAATCGCCTGGTATTCATTCGCATAAATGAGGGTTCCGACTCCACTGTTGGAGAACACCTCGGCCAGTAAGCCTTCGGGCAGTCGGCCGTCGATAATGTGAATGCGTGGCACCCCTTCTTTCGCGGCGCGAACGGCCTGTTCGAGTTTGGAAAGATCTTCCGGTGGCACCTCATGGCGTTGTTTTTTCAAGATCGTCTCTGCTTCGGCGAAAGGAATGTGTCGCAGCAACTGCCCTTGTAGACGCACACCGGGGGTCGAGGCCAGATAGATCAGTTTGACCGCTTTCAAGGCACGTGCCACTTCCACGGCCACGGCATCGGAATTGAGGCGATAGGTCTGCCCCTCGCCGTCACACCCCAACGGAGGAATCACGGGAATGATGTCGTGTTCCAGCAGCGATTGCAGCATCCCTGTATCGATCCGTTCGACTCGTCCGGTGAGTTGTCGATCGATCCCTTGGAGAATTCCCGCAGGATGAGCGACCACGGCATTTCCCGAGGCTCCCCGAAGATCAGCGGCGGACAGTCCTTCCAAAATTTCGTGCGTCACGCGGTTGGCCGCGATCAGGGCCACTCGCAGAGTCGCGGGATCGGTAATGCCCGTGCCATCGATGTCGGAAGGCTGAATTCCCAGCATTTCGGCCGTTTTACGGACTTGCAACCCCGCACCATGCACCAACACTACCTGAATCCGCAAAGTTCGCAGCAACGCGACATCCAGCAAGAGATTGCGGAAGTTATCGTCCTCGACGATGGCTCCGTCCATCGCGATGACGAACAACCGATCGCGGAACTTGGGGACATAATGCAGGATCTCGCGTAGATCGGTCAGTCGTTCCATGTGGCCCGGCCCATCCCCGTTAGCAAACGTGCAGCCCCGAGATTGCTAGCATATCGGACCGGGCATGATCTGACAGTAGTGATTTTGGTTCCGTCGATTCTGCTGCTTCTCCAGATTGAATTGATCCTGCCGTACTTTGCCGACGATCTATCTGTGCGAGTCCCGGTGTGTATGCATTTGCCGTGACGAGCATTTCATCCTGCCGCACTCTGCCGACGCTGCTCCCAATCGTTCAGCTTGTTGTAGAGCGTTTTCAGACTGATTCCCAACTCGGCAGCGGTGGTTTTCTTGTCACCGCCGTTTTTCTGAAGCGTCCAGAGAATATGCTCCATTTCCAGATCGCGAAGGGTTTTCGACGTGCCCGTCGT
>CALEEC010000147.1 GCA_937949245.1 uncultured Gemmataceae bacterium
TGCATTTCCAGACATCGATAACATACGTCAACGCCTGCAACACGGTATCGACTTCGCAATGTCCCTGGGGGCCAAAGACATCGGCAGAGAACAATTCCATCTGCGGAGCAACGGTCAACAAGATGTCGGCTACCGTGGTTCCGTGAGGGGAACTTTGCTTGCCTTGGTAGGGCAACGGCGTAGGGGAATCGGGACGGAAGATGGCCCCTTCCAACGAATGCAACGGTTGGCCACGTTGCCGGCAGCGTTGCTCTAGAATCGTCCGTTCGACACCGCTATCGATCAAGGCCACGCGAACACCAGCTCCGGTCGCTCGGGGATCGCGGAGAATTCGGCTCGGTGTGAGCAACGCGAACAGTTCATCGAACACCGTTGGCCGTTGGTCCACTGTCGCTTCCTTCTGACTTCGTTCTTGTTCGCCGGCGCTTCCCGCGGACCTCGATTATCCGCCGGCGCTTCTCATAGACTTCGCATTTGTCCGCTGTCGCTTCCTCGGGCGACTTCGCGTACTCCGCGGCGATTGCCACTTCGGGGCGGGGTCGGTCGCTGGGGAAAAATCAGCAAACTACCGGCCGATCGACGCGGTGGCTTCGTCTAGCATCTGGCCGATGGTTTCGACCAAACGCACACAATGCCGAACGGCCGAGGCACCATGTCGGACGGCCAATTGGCGGATCGCTTCCGCCAGCGGTAAAGCGGTGTCGGCCTGCATCAGCGGATCGGTCGTCGTGTGGAAGCCGGCGCGCAGTTGCTCGAGCAAATTGCTTGCCGACGCAGGTGCACGGGCAGGATCCGCCGAGGCTTCTAAACTTCGCGACACTTCTTCGCCGGCGCGTAAGGCGGTTTCCACGGCGGTCAGTAACATTTGTTGCACCTGCCGTTCGGCCAAAGCTTGACGTAACAGATCGCCGCCGAATTCGGCCGCGGCCGCGATCGCTTGTTTGTCGGCTTCGGTGAACCCGGCACCGCCGCGTTTGTCGAACAGTTCCAGCACCACTTGAACACTGCTGCTGACAGGAATCGGAGCGGCCAACAACGACCGATGCGGACGTTCAAACGATTGCAGCTCGACCGTGGAATCCGTCGCTGTCGACAGATCATTGAGAATCCACGGTTCCTGAAAGCTCAGCACTGTAGCGGCCAACGAGCGGGCGAACGCTATCGGTTCGACCTCCAGGCGATGCCCCTCGACATCGAACACCGTCAATTTCTCTTCGCCGCTCGCGTCGATCGGCCGGACCAACAGCACGCCGGAACTCGCTTGCACCGTCCGCAACACGAAGCGAAACAACGCTCGCACCGCCTCGGTCAACGGAACTGGATCGTTCAAGGTGGCCATCGAACGGACGAGGGGTAATGCTTGTTCCAACGCTTCGCGGAAACGGACCAAGCTACGCAACAGTTCGCGTTGCCGTTTGGCTGGAGCGATCTTGGCCAACTGCCGCGACACGGCACGCAGAAAAGTTTCGCGGTTCAGGTCGTGGTTTTTGTCCAGATAGTCGCGAACTCCCATGCGCAGAGCAGTCAGGGGAGTGGCTTCATGGGCGAATCCGGTCACCAGAATGGCCACGATGTCCGGCTGGAACTCGGCGAGGTCTTCCAATAGCCTCAGGCCATCGCTGCCGGTGCCTAGGTTCCAATCGAGGATGGCCAGATCGATCGGGTGATGGTCGGCCAGTAGCAATGCCGATTCTGCATCGCCGACTGCAAATATTTGAATAGGTAAACCACTGGAGGTCAGCCACTCTTGAAAAGTTCGGCAAACAGAATCTTCGTCATCGACGATCAAGACGGTTTCCACGAGGCGACCTCTGCTCTAGTCTGATCTGGGATGTCTAACGGAATTTACGCATCAGCGGAGGAAGCGGCAGGCACTGCCTGCAAAGCCCCTCGCCACGCCCACGGGAGCCTGGATCATGGCTTATTCGCATCGCCCGAAGCGGCAGTGGCATGCATGGCATGCAAGGCCACGGCCAAGGCAAATTGTCGTTTCAGCAGAGCGGTCAGCGCTCGCAAGCGCAGGGTTTGACGGTCGCCGTGCATCAGGTCGGCTTTTTCCGCGGCGTAGTCGGCTTGGGCCGCGTCGGCTTGCCGAAGAGCTTGCAGCGTTTGCCACTGGGCGTGCCGACGTTGGGTTTCGACCTGCAACAGCAATTGGAGGTCGGCCTTGCAACGTCGGCAAGTGGGGGTGGACACGGCGTCGAGTTTGCAGACCGGACAGCGCACCGCGAGCAGCGACATAGGTTTCGCCAATTAGGCGTCCTCCAGGTAGAACAAAGCGTCGGCCAAGGCGTTGCAAGCAGCATCCAACGCTGGCCAATCGCGGCTTTCCAAGGCACTACGGACGGCATCGGTGAGCTTGTCGAGTTCCGCCCGATCTTCCTCGGCCACGCGTTCGCGGAGTCGTTCGCTCTTTTCCAGCAATGCCCGTGCTTGGACGATCTCGCGTTGCCCTTCTCGGGGACCGGGGGCCAACTCCGGCAAACTCGGTTCGGCGGAGGCATTCGCGGTGGGACGGGGTTGATGGGCCGGAACCAGGGCTGCATCGGCGTCGGCATCGTCGTCTGCTTCGGGGAAGAAATCGTCGGCGTCGGCTGGATCGAGATCGTTTTCGAGCGCATCCCAAGGTTCCGTACCATCGATGGCTTGCGCGGCATCGAGCCAAGCGCTGCGGTCGCGCCGCGCGAACAAGGCATCGAGCCGGGCCATAGCCGCGGTTTGGTTTTCTCGCTCGTAGCGTGACAAGGCGTTGTCGATGGTAATCTGTTTGGCCAAGCCGGTCGCCTTTTCGCGTGCCGAAACTTTCAAGGTGCCGTCCAGCGTCAGATCCAGTTGCACCAGAATTTGATTCCCCGCCGGCACCGGGGCCAATCCCTCGATCAGAAACCGGCCCACCGGATGATTTTGCCGAATGTCGTCGCTTTCTCCCTGGTAAATGTCGATCTCGACGCATCGTTGATTGTCGGTGACGGTGCGAAACGCCTCGCTGCGACTGGCCGGCAGTGGAGTGTTGCGATGCAAGATCGGGGCAAAGCGAAACGGGAAACTGCCCCAGGTCGGATTGTCTGCCAAGCACTTGATGCCCAACGAGTGCGGCGTGATATCGATCAAAACGGCACCGACGTCTTCCCCCGCGATGATCGCTCCTTGAATTGCTGCCCCCATGGCGACGCACAAGTCGGGGTTGATCTTCCGCTGTGCCGGTTTGCCCAAACGCTGTTCGAGCATCTCGGCCACAATCGGCGAACGTGTCGAACCGCCGACAAGGATCACCTGATCGATTTGACGTGCCGACAGCCGCGCATCGTCCAGCGATTGTTGCAAGCAGGTCATTGTCTTATCCAGCAACGGCCGGATGAGATTCTCGAACTGTTCGCGGGAGATTTCCTGATTCAGATGCAGGGCCACGCCGTCTTTCTCGGCAATGAATTCCTCTTCGATACGGGCATACGGATGATCCGAAAGATGCTTCTTCGCCTGCTCGACGGCACGCAGCAACCGCGATTTGCTCACACGATTGGCCCGCAGATCGACTCCGTGTTCCTCCTGAAACCGATTCGCGACTTGCTGCAGTAGCAAGTCATCGAAATCATCTCCCCCCAAACGCGTATCCCCATGACTGGCCAACACTTCAACGACACCGTTTTCGCTTTGCACGATCGAAACGTCGAAGGTGCCCCCCCCAAGGTCGTAGACCAAAATCCGTTCTAGACCGCTGTGCGACGGATTGTAGGTAAGAGCAGCAGCCGTCGGTTCATTGAGGATGCGGACGACCTCCAGGCCGGCCAGTTCGCCGGCTTGACGGGTCGCTTGGCGTTGCGAATCGTTGAAAAACGCCGGCACGGTGATGACCGCTTTTCGCACCGGCTGCCCCAAGACGCGCTCGGCTCGCTCTTTGAGGGTGCGCAAGATCATCGCCGAGATTTCTTGCGGAGTGTACGACTGCGTGCCGACCTGCACCCGGACATCTTGTCCCATGAGGCGTTTGATCGATTTGATCGTGCGTTCCGGAGCCAAAACCCACTGATTGCGTGCCGCTCGGCCGACCAACAATCGCCCGTCTTCGGTAAAGCCGACGCAGGAAGGCAAAATCGGGTCGCCATCCTCTTCCAAGACGACAGGTTGCCCATTGCGCACGATGGCGATTTCGCTATTGGTCGTGCCCAAATCGATACCGACGATCAATTCCGCCATGATACTTCACTCCGAACCTTGCGTTCCCTGCAAGACCATTGTATCGGCGGCCGACAATCTGTCTGGGTGCGTAGGAAAAAATCGCTACGACTGGTTGGAATATCTGTTGAAGTCTAGATTTGTTGACGGGGCCGCTGACAAACACCCGACGACTCGCGTCGTCGGCTCCCGTTTTGGAGAGCCGCGGACGCCAGTCCGCGGGTGACTTAGATTTACTCGACAACTCGCGTCGTCGGTTCCCGTATCGACACCGCATCACCGAAAGCACGTCAATCGAGTTGCACAAAAACGGTTTTCACTTCGGTGTACAGCTCCAAGGCGTATTCGCCGAGTTCCCGACCGATGCCAGACATCTTAAAGCCGCCAAACGGAGCGGCCGCATCGAAGACATCGTAGCAGTTGATCCAAACAGTGCCGGCCCGCAGGCTGTTGGCCAAGCGGTGAGCTTTGCGCACGTCGCGGGTCCAGACGGCCGCTGCCAGGCCGTAAGTGGTTCGATTGCCGCGTTCGATCACCTCATCGATATCTTTGAAACGCAAGATGTTCATCACCGGCCCGAAAATCTCCTCGCGGGCAATCTTCATTTCATCGCGAACATCGCAGAAAACCGTCGGTTCGATGAAGTAGCCTTTGGAACCGAGACGATTGCCCCCGGCCACCAGGCGAGCGCCTTCTTGGCGTCCCGATTCGATGTAACTCATGATGCGATCGGCTTGTTCTTGCGAAATCTGCGGCCCTTGGGTGGTTTCAGGATCAAACGGGTCGCCGACCTTCTGCGCCTTGGCACGACTGGCCAAGCGTGCCACGACCTCATCGTAGATCGCGTCTTCGACGAACAAGCGGCTCCCGGCACAGCAGCATTGGCCTTGATTGAAGAACAGACCGAAATACGCGCCGGCAATGGCCGCATCGAGGTCGGCATCGGCGAAAATGATGTTGGGCGATTTTC
>CALEEC010000148.1 GCA_937949245.1 uncultured Gemmataceae bacterium
AAGCGGTGACGCAAACCTTGGCCCCAGGAGAAGAAAGAGCCTTCCCCCAAGGCGGCACGCGAACGCTTTACTTCGATCCTTCCACCCATCGTCCTTCGGCCGACTTGCCGGTGCTGCTCATCGGCACCGATCCTCAGGGGCGAGAGTTGGAATATTACTGCTTCCAGCAAGTCCAAGTGCGTGCCCCGGGCGACTATCGCCCGTTTCATCCGCAGATTCTCGGAAAACCATGATGGGAGATTGGGGAAACGGGGGTTTTGGGGAATTCAGTGAATTTGCATCAATGAGGCGGACGAGAAAGAATAGCAAGAGCAGATCGCGTGCGTTCTGCAAGCACGCATCGATCATCGAACCACGACGAACACCAGATCCCGCGTGGCAGTGCTCAGCCTGTCGAGGCGATGCAGCAGCGACTTCCGTGCTGACCTGCCTGCGGGAGGGAGCCGACCTTATGCGTTCCGCGACGACTTTTGTCGGGCTATGGGCCTTTGTTTTGCTCGCAGCCTGGGGATGTAGCAAAGCGCCGAGCAGTAGTTCCTCGGCGCAAACGGTGAGCTGGGAGCGTTATCGAGCATTGGAAGCGAAGGTGGCACGTTTGGAAGAGGATTTCCGGGTGGCCAGTGCGGCTCGCGATCAATATCGCGCTCAAGCGGTTACCTTGGAACGCTCTGCCGCGAACAGCCAACGCGAACTGGAGCAATTGCGGGCGGCCCTCAAGTTGGCGCAGAAGGAAAAGGAAGATTGGCGGATTGTCGTTCGCACCCGCACGGCGGAACGCGATGCATTACAGATGCAATTGCAGCAGGTGCAGCAGCAATTTTTGACCTTTCGCAAGGAACTGCGCGAACGTCTCGAGCAGATGGAACAAGTGCTGAACGCTCCGCTGGATGCGTCGATTGCCGACGGGGTTCACCCGAGATCGCGACCCGTTTCGGGGGCGTCGGCCGCTTCGGCATTCTAGCGGTATTCTAACTTTTGCAGAGGACAGGAGAATTTTTGCTGACACCCCGATGCGGAAATTGCTACCATACACTCCTGATTCGGCCGGAAGTTACGGTCAGCAGGAGTGTTGGTGTTTGGGGAGAAAACGACGATGCCGGCGTACATGATTCAATGCCCCGCCTGTCGAGGGAAGTTTGATGCGCCGCTGCAATCGGCCCACACGGTGCAGACTTGCCCCAATTGTGGCAAACGCTTCAAGGTGCTTCCTCCCGAAGAGTCGGCAGGGTTCGGCGGCATTAAATTGCTGATATTGCTGGTCGTATTGCTCAGCGCCGTGGCGGCTTACGTCGCCTACGATCGCTTCGGCTGGCAACCGCTGGATACGCCCCTGGCTCAGAATGAGCCGAAGTCCGACGACGCGGCGACCACGGGATCGGCTTCCGGTTCCGCTTCGGGTACCGGTCCTTCTTCCCCGAACGATTCCACGGCCACTAGTGATCCGTCGCCGAAATCTCCTCCCGATGGTTCCGGCGATACCAAGGTAATAGCCCCTGCCCCCAAAGCGAAAGAACCGACGACCGGCAAGCCTTCCTCAGCAACGACCAGCCGCAGCGATGCTCCGCGGACCGTCCGTGTGGGGGAAAGCATCACCCAAGGGAAGATTCGGGTAACACTCGGAGGCATCGCGGCCGACAGGGAGACGCTCAAAATCACGCTGCGCCTCGAAAATCTCGGAACGGAGGAAGTCAAGGTCCGTTCGTGGAATCGAGTCGACAACGGGGCAAAGTTGTACGACACTTTCCCGAAGCCCAATCGGTTGACGATGGTCGATGCCGAGATCGCCTTGATCCCCGAGCAGAAGCCTTCGCAATTCACGATCGCTCCAGGGGAGATGGCCAAGGATGTATTGGTGTTCGAGCGTTGGCTGGTACGGCCCCCGGCGTTCGATCTCGTGCTGCCGGGGGATTGTGTACAGGCTTCCCACCCTTTCAAGATGCGGATTTCCTTCGAGGAAGTACGGCGGGAGTAGTCCTCAACAACGTAAGCCGATGTGTGGTGTGTCCGTTGGCTCTAGGCACGAGTGCGAATCGCGGCAGGCCAAGGTATGGAGATGAGCGGATGCGTGCGAATCCTGTGAAACGAGCATTGAAAGCGGGCCAACCGACCGTGGGGACTTGGCTATCGCTAGGTAGCATTACCGCGGCGCGGTTTTTAGCTCGTGCCGGATTCGATTGGTTGACGGTGGATGTCGAACATAGCCTGGTCAACATCGAAACCACGACCCACATGCTGGCTAGCATTGCCGATGCGGGAGGCATCGGCTTGGTACGGGTGCCGGCGAATCGGCATGACCACATCAAACGAGCGTTGGACAACGGCGCGCACGGCATCGTGGTGCCGATGGTCAATAGTCGTCAGGAAGCGGAGCAAGCCGTCGCGGCGATGCTCTACCCACCGCGGGGCAACCGCAGCGTGGGAGGCAGCGTGCATGCGTTGAATTTCGGCACCGATGCCAGCGACTACTACGCGCATGCCAACGACGAAATCCTCGTGGTCCTGCAATGCGAACACATCGATGCAGTCGAACACGCCGATGAGATCTTCTCGGTGCCGGGCATCGACGCGATCTTTGTGGGACCGAATGACTTGGCTGCCAGCATGCGGAACGCCGACGGCAAACCCCCGGCCCCCGAAGCGTTCAACGACGCCTTACGACGCATCCGCGAAGCGTGTGCCCGGCACGGCGTCGCCGCGGGCATTCATTGTGGCTCGGCCGCCGAAGTGAAGTGGCGCATCGAAGAAGGTTGGCGTTTCCTCGCGGTGCAAAGCGAATTGAAAATGATGCTCGACGCAGCCAACGCCGTCCTGACGACCATCGGCACCCAGCGGGGCAATGCTGAATTGGCCCGTTACTGAGCGAACAGGCCCGTTGCTGAAGCGAGAAGCGAGTCGGTCGGTCGAACGCCAATCGAGCGAAGAGCGAACGGAAGTCTAACGGATTGCCCCACGCTGTCCGTAGCGAAGTGCAGTAGTTGGTCCAGCAGCAGTTTAGCGTCAGCGGGTTGTGTGCGTCCAGCAGCACGTTTAGCGGGTCATGCGAGCGAAGAAGGTTTCGCGCACTTCGGGGTTGATGATCCATTCTTCCGGCCAATCGCCGCGAGCCAGTTGGACAATCGCTCGCGCCGCGAATAAAGCCATATCGTCGCGGGATTGCAGATCCAGGCCGGCCGAGTGAGGCGTCAGTACCACGTTAGGGAGTTGGAAGAACGGATGATCTTTGGGTGGAGGTTCTTGGTCGAACACGTCCAACCCTGCGCCGTAGAGCCGTCCCGAGGTCAGCGCCTCCAGCAGATCGGGTTCGTGAATCAAGCCCCCGCGAGCCGTGTTGAGCAGAATCGCGCCGGGCCTCATCAGAGCGAGGGTTTGTTTGCAGATCAGATGCCGCGATTCCGGTGTCAGGGGGACGTGCAGCGATACCACATCTGCTTCGCTCAGGAGTTCGCCCAGCGACACCAGCGGAATTTGCTGTTGCTGGACAAACGCGGTATCGGGGCGGGGTTCGTAGGCAAGCACACGCATCTGAAAAGCCGACGCCCGCAGGGCGACCGCTCGGCCGATCCGGCCCAGCCCTACGATGCCCAACGTGCGACCGCGCAACGGCAGGTTCGCCTGGCGGGGCCAACGACCGGCACAGATTCCTTGATGATGCACGATCAAGTTTTTGGTCAACGCCAGCAGCAGGGCGAAGCAATGCTCGGCGACGGCTTCATGATTGCTCCCCGCGGCAATGGTCACGACAATCCCGTGTTCGGTCGCAGCGGCGACGTCAACGGCATCCCAGCCGACGCCCGCTCGGGCAATGACGCGCAGCCGCGGACAGGCTTCGATGACGCGACGGGTATACGGTTCAGAGCCAGCCAAGCTGTAGTCGATGCCGGGAAGTTGTTCGAGGAGTTCCTCTTCGGTCATTTGCGCCGCGCGTTTGGGGTAGATCGGTTGCAGGTGAGCGGCCCGTAGTTCGGTCAAAAATGCCCCGTCGATATTGGCCAGCGGAGCCGGCGCGATGAGAACTCGCGACATGGAACTCTTTCATCCTCGAACTGAGTGCGTGTCTATCTCCGAGAAAAATTTTACATGAAAACGTCGAAGCGAACAGCATTTTCCAGGACAGCCGCGGCGTTTGCTGCTAAAATGATGGGGATAGCACAATTCCTCCTCAGCCGTGACAGTCAGCCCGCCATGCCCTTATAGGTTCCGGGACGCGGGGTTGGCTTAATCATGCACCTAGCATATCTTGCACGGCGGGTTTTGGCTCGCTAAGTGTCCAATTCTTTGAGAATGTTCCACGGCGGACACTCGCCTGTCGCTCGGTGCGAGAACGCCATTCCACAATATCGAAGAGATGAATTCCTATGGTTGGCTGGAACTTATGGGAATATTTTGAGTCACCTTTGAAGATAGAACGCTTATGTATAAAGCCGAACGCGAAAGAAAATGCTCCCATCATTCATCTACAGCTCAATTCTCAATGGAACTGGGATTGGCTCATCTCGTATTCTCCTCGGCCGATCGTCTTTCTCGTGACACGATATGAGGTTTCGAGATACCGGTCTGGGGAGTCCGCAGAAACGGTCAAGACCATCCCACTTGATCACGTTTCGTCGATCGAGGCGAAGACATCCAGTTGGTCGGTCGGACTGTTGTCGGTAGTGGTCATGCTCTGGCTGAGTAGCTTGCTTCTAACAATCATTCAAGTGAAAGTTACTTTTATGGCCTTCTTTGGTGTGCTAATATTAATATATTTATTCATTTCGGGCAACCCTATCTTTCGTTTAATTTTATGTAGCACCACAGGTGAGACGATCATCTTGAATATTCGTGCTGTGGATGTCAGGCCATTATGGCATATGTTCCACCTCTTGCGCGAATTAACCGTGATCAGCGATATTGTTTCGCCAGTAAAGGAACTCGATTGGAATGGGACTACCCGGATCACGCGGGAGACGCTGTTTCTGTCTGCGCCGCAGCCAGAAGCCCCTCCCGATCCAGGACCGGCGGGGAAATTTCCTCTTTTCTCGGCAGAGCAGCAGGTATTGTCACCGGGCCAAACGCCGGAAGATGAGGAAACCGCGGCACGCTATGATTTCATCGCGGCTATCAATCTCTACAAACAAGGCCGGTATCAAGAGGCGATCGGTCTATGGCAAGAGATTGTGCGTCGCTATCCGAATACCACCGCAGCTCAGGCCGCGAGCCGTACTCTGGAGCAGTTCCGCCGTGCATGACCTCGGCTCGGCCACGGTTCCAGCCAGCTACCATCGGTATTCGGCACAGGTCCGGCAGCCCTGAAAAGCCGTGACCTCGGGTGCTGATCCAACCAGCTTCAGCCGACCCAAGGGCCGTACAGCATCATCTTGGTCAGGTAGTAGGATGGAGCATAGGGATCGTAGGAGTTCGGGTAGGGGGCGTAAGAATTTTGGGACGTGAACGCATTGTAGCTGTAACTGTAGCTTGACCCATAAGAAACGATCGGTTCGACGACCATAGTCGTGGTGTTGGTGTCGGTCCAGGTCGTTGTCGAGCTGTCGGGCGATGCCGAGTACATCCACGAATCATCGAATAGAGGCGACACGAAGTTCCGAGCCATCACGAGGTCGGCACTCGTCGTCTCGGAGGCAGTGTGGGGAGGCGTGCGAGGTTCGAGCGTTGTCGGCGTCCAAGTCAGTGTCCAGGAATCGTAGGAAGGATCAGCCGGCAGCAGATCGAATTCCAACGGGCGAGCGACGGGTTTTTGCCACGAGTCGCTTAGGCTCCCTCCGGTGCTGTTTTTCTCTTGGGTGACGTTGGTCAGCGTTTGCGTGGCCCTGCGGGTGCCATAGATGCCATCACCACTGAGGCTAGCCGAGTTACGGGTCAAGAGGGAATCGGTCAGGCTCAGAATACCCGCGTTGTAGATGCCTCCGCCCCGGGTGGCCGAGTTGCGGCGAACGGTAGTCTCGGAAACCGTCGTGGAGGCGTCCGCCGCGTTGTAAATTCCCCCACCGAGAGTGGCCGAATTCCCTTCCAAAATCGCATTGACCAGAGTGAGAGAACCTGCGTTGTAGATGCCGCCCCCTAACCCCGCGGTGTCTTCGTCGCTGGACAGGTGATTGCTATTGTCTTCTAGCGTGACGCTATCGAGGCTCAGGGTGCCCCAATTGACGATGCCGCTGGCCGTACCGTTGAACAAGGTCAAATGCGCGAGGCTGACAGTGGCTTCACGAGCGATGGTGAAAATCGGCGACGGATTTTGCACCGTGAAGTGCAAGCCGATGCGTGTCGCGGCTCGGCCCAAGCCTTCGATGGTCACAGATTCGCTGATCTTCGGCAGGGCATCGAACAGCCAGATGCGGCCGGGAGTTTGGAAGGTGATGCGGTCATGGCCCGGCGTGCGATTGGCTTGTTCCAAGCAGTAGCGTAGATCGCCTTGGGTGCCTCTGCCAATTCCATCATCAGCCAAGGAGGTCACGGTAAACAGCGTGGTTGGCACCAGACGATCTTCGATCGCCTCCAAACGCGGGCACGCCCGGGTTGCTCGACGTGGGGATTCCGAACGAAACAGACATCCGAGCCGACGGAAAAGACTCATGGGAGTGAACTCGTGCGTAGGTGGCTGTCGATTTCGCGAATGAAACCAATTTCGTAGCAACTGATATGCCATTGTAAACCCGGTTCGCGGTGACAGCAACCAAAATTGTCGATTCCACCGGCTTTCTTGATACAGCCTTCCTGGACTTGGACAAATTACCCGACGACTGGCGTCGTCAGTTGCTGAAATTTCGCGATTTGAACAAAAAACACCCGACGACTGGCGTCGTCAGTTGCTGAAATTTCGCGATTTGAACAAAAAACACCCGACGACTGGCGTCGTCGGCTCCGGAGATTTCGCGCGACGATAAGAGCCGCGGACGCCAGTCCGCGGGTGTTTCGGAAGCACCCGACGACTCGCGTCGTCGGCTGGCGCGGAATACTCGGCGCGGTCGGGGAGAGACCACGCTCCCGAAGAATCACTTCTTGGACAACAACTTCGGCACTGCGGCGCAGATGGCTTCGATCGCTTGCGGTCGAAGTTCGCCGGCGCGGAAGGCGAAGTTGAATTGCACCTTTTGTTGCACAAACAGCAAGACCGTCACCTCGGCATCCTTGGCAATCCGGTAGGTGGGGGGACCGTCAGGATCATCGAAAACCCCGAGGGGAATGCTACGCAGGCCATGCGTTTTGCCCCAACGGGCGATCGCTTCGAGGTCGTGTTGTTCGCCCAAGAAGGT
>CALEEC010000149.1 GCA_937949245.1 uncultured Gemmataceae bacterium
TTGGCCTTTTCCCGCGGACTGACCCATCGCGACATCAAACCGACCAACATTCTGATTTCCAGCCAAGGGGTCGCCAAACTGGTCGATTTTGGTCTGGCCGAAATCACCGGTGGGGAAAGCGGAGACGACAAAGAAAAGGAAGACGGCGTCGAAGTCGATCGCACGGTCGATTATGCCGGCTTGGAACGGGCCACGGGGGCTACAACCGGCGATCCGCGCTCCGACATCTACTTCCTAGGCTGCGTCTTCTACGAAATGCTCACCGGTCGTCCGCTGTTGGAGATGCCCCGCGACAAACTCGCCCGGATGAGCAAACAACGCTTCGAGGCCGCCCAAAGGATCGATCGCCAGGACCCCGATCTGCCCGGCCCAGTGGTGCCGCTATTGGAAAAAATGGTCGCGTTCGATCCGAATCTGCGGTTTCAGTCAGCCGCCCAACTGGTCGAAGCCGTCCGTACCGTGCGTGCCGAGGTCACCGGCGAAACCACCGGCCCGCAGCAAGCCGCCGGTCCGCGGACGATTTTTGTCATCGAACACGCCCCCCGGTTGCAAGATGCTTTCCGCCAGAAGTTCAAAGAACTCGGCTTCCGCGTGCTGATCTCCATCGACGAAGCCCGTGCCGTCGAACGCTACCAGAAGCAACCGTTTCACGCCCTGCTGATCGACGCCGGCACCACGGGCGAAAAGGGAATCGAGGTCTTCGAGCGGATTCTTTCCGAAGCCGACGTGATGGGCATGCTCTGTATCGGCATTCTGATTCTTTCGGAAGATCAAAGCCCCTGGGCCGCCAAGGTCCGTCCCCGCAAAAACGCGACCGTCTTGGTACGCCCCGTCACCATGAAACAACTGACAAGCAAACTCCGCGAATTTTTCCCTCAAGAAGCTCATAAACCCGAGTGAAGGAGCCGTGCGGATGATATTCTGGTCGCGGGAAATTCTCGGCTGGCTGTTGGTAGCTACGGGGCTAATCATCTTCCTGTTGTGCTATTTTCAATTGTTGCTCAGGGGACGCATCTTCGAGGCCGGCCCGGCTGCGTTTATTGGCTTTGTTGTGTTTCGCAGTGGGGTGCATCTGGTCAAAGTGGCCGTCGCGGCGCGTTTGTGTACGCAAGCGCTCGACCATACGTTGGCTCCCGCGCATCTGCTGAGCGTTGCCCAACCTGCCCGCAAACGTCCGACGCCTCGGCCACGCGGTTGAACCGAGCTAGGCTTTTGGAAGGCCGAATCTCACGCCGGCCGAGCCGCAGCCGCATCGCGACCCAAGGACGCCTTCCCCCCGGCCGCCCAGACCAGTCACCACTTAGACCGGTCCCCCGGGGAACCAGTCGGCCAGGGGGACCAGTCGTAACCCCAGTGGCTCCCCCACTGCATTTGCGGACTTTTGCGAAGGACGACTCTCATGCCGCCGAGCGATGCCGAACTGTTGGCCATCGAAGCCACCTTGCGTCTCGGGGGTGGACCGCAAGCCATCGACCGACAGCACCAGAAAGGGCGTCTGACGGCTCGCGAACGCATCGCCTATCTGCTCGATGCCGATACACCGTTTCTGGAACTCGGTCTGTGGGCCGCGTGGAACATGTACGCCGAGTGGGGCGGTGCCCCTTCCGCAGGAGTGGTCACGGGCATCGGCCGAATTCACGATCGCTCCGTAATGCTCATTGCCAACGATGCCACCGTCAAAGCCGGCGCTTTCTTCCCGATGACCTGCAAGAAAGTCTTGCGGGCGCAGCGGATCGCCTTGGACAATCGTCTGCCGTTACTCTATCTGGTCGATTCCGCGGGCGTTTTTCTGCCGTTGCAAGACGAAGTCTTCCCCGATGAAGACGACTTTGGCCGAATCTTCCGCAACAACGCGGTCCTCTCGGCCCAGGGGATACCGCAGTTGGCCGCCATCATGGGCCATTGCGTCGCGGGGGGAGGCTATTTGCCGGTGTTGTGCGATCATCTACTGATGACCGACGGCAGCGGCTTGTACTTGGCCGGCCCCGCTCTGGTACGCGCCGCGATTGGGCAGAGCGTCTCGGCCGAAGAACTCGGCGGAGCAAAAATGCATGCCGAGATTAGCGGCACCATCGACTTTCGCGAACCGAACGACCCCGCTTGCCTCGACCGTTTACGCCGTTTGGTCGAGCGTTTGCCCAGAGATCCGCTGCGTTTGGCGAGGACGCCGCGCGAACCGGCCCAGTCGGCGTCGCTGGCCACATCCACGTCCACCTCTACCTCCGCGTCGGCGTGTAGGTCGGCATCTGCGCGTACATCGGTGTCTACTTCCGCGTCGGCATCCACGTCCACGTCGGCGTCTACCTCCGCATCCACGTCTGCCGTCGATTGGAGCCGTTTCACCGGCAACGACGAATACGATGTCCGCGACCTACTGCGAGCCATCCTTGATCCGCAACCATTCGACGAATACAAGGCCGACTATGGGAAAACGGTCGTCTGCGGTTATGGCCGACTCGGAGGAGCAGCCCTGGGCGTGGTGGCCAATCAACGCCAACGCTGCAAGCCGGCCCAAGGACCGCTGCAATACGGTGGCGTCCTGTACGTCGATTCGGCCGAGAAGGCGGCGCGTTTCGTGATGGATTGCAATCAACTTCGGCTGCCGATCCTGTTCGTGCAGAACGTCAACGGCTTCATGGTCGGTCGGGAAGCGGAGCAGAGCGGCATCATTAAAGCCGGGGCCAAGTTGGTCAACGCCGTGGCCAACAGCGTGGTGCCGAAATTGACGTTGATCGTCGGCGGTTCGTTTGGTGCGGGCCATTACGCTTTGTGTGGTAAGGCTTTCGATCCGCGCTTCATCTTTGCTTGGCCGAATGCTCGCTATGCCGTGATGGGAAGTGACCAGGCGGCCAACACGCTATTGGAAGTGACCGTACAAGCATTGCAGCGTTCGGGGCATACTCCCGACGCCGAGGAATTAGAGCAACTACGGCACAAGGTGAAAGCGAACTACGACGAGCAAACCGACATCCGTTACGCGGCGGCTCGACTATGGATCGATGCGATCGTTCGGCCCAGCGAAACGCGCCAGGTGCTGTGCCAGGCATTGGAGGTAGCGCTGCGTCACGATCCGGGCCACCCTTTCCGCACGGGCGTGCTCCAGGTGTAAACCACTGCGGCGAACTGTTCCCCCTTCTGAGCGGCGGGCGTCAGCCCGCCGTGCAACATGCGCCAACACATGATCACCGGGTTTGCGCCAAGACAACAGACATTCCATTAGCCGGCCAATGCCAGGTCCAGATCTCGTAACAGGGCTTGCGGATTGAGCGGTTTCGATAGCCAACGGTCGATTCCCGCTTTACTCGGATCAATCTTGAACCGATTGGGGGAATGTCCTGTCATGGCGAAAATCTTGACGCCGTCCAACCTCGGATCACGGCGTAAGGCTTGAATGGTGGTCACTCCATCGGCATGGGGCATGACCATGTCAATCAGAATGACATCGGGAAGTTCCGTCTGCACCTGTTGTAGGGCAAACTCGCCATTCTCTGCCGTGGCCACTTCCCAGCCGGCCATGCGAAGGAAGCCGGCCAACAATTCGCGTTCGTTGCGATCGTCTTCCACGACCAAGGCTTTGCCGACGCGACGCCGCGACGGTTTCTTGTCTTTGTCGCCCTGCAAGGCACGCTGCGTAAAGCGATCCACGGTCGAATGAATTTGGCTCAGTTCATGTTCAATGCGTCCGATGGTTGCCTCGGCGGCCAAAGGCTGATTGGCTTGGACTTGGCAGCGCAGCAGAGCCATACCGAGCGTCGCGGTGTTGAGATGATTGCGTACCGCATGGCGTAGTTCGCGGAGGTCTTCTGGGGTGGGCGCTTCGGTTTTGGCCAGAGGAGTCGACGTCGTGGCAGGCACCGCAGCTGCAGCCTCGGCCGAACCACTCAAGCGGGCTGGGTGTTCGTCATGGTTCGCTTTGGCCGTCACTTCCTCGCGCAAAATAGTGATGTCCGCCGGTGCGTCGATGCCCAAGCGGACCACGCCGGGCTTAATCGCGACCACTTGAATCGACGTTTGAATCTGTGGAATGAGCAATCTTTGATTGTAGCGTCGCGAGAGAACCAGCATGCGCGAGTATCCTTTCCCGTCGGAGCAATCGAATCTCCAAACAGAGTGAGGGTCGAGTTTCGCGGGAGTCGAAAATCTCGAACTTCTCGACCATGAGAAGCGCACGGGCGACCACACTCCTTTCTTCCTCAGTGTATGCCGAAAAGCTTGCTCTATTCAAGCGAATTTACGCTGTCAAGGGGGAAATTTTCCGTTTTCATTGCATCATCGAGTTTCTTTCTATGCTTTCTATGAGAAAAACCGAGCGGCAAGCGTCAGCCCGCCGTGTTTCGCGTTCTTACACATTCGCAAAAATATACAACAGAACATCCGGCACAGCCTCGCACGGGGGGATGACGCCCCCCGCTCGGAGGAACTGCCACGATACTGCCGCTCCGGTTGGCAGCGGAGATACCAGCTTTGCGTCCTCGTGTTTTCTTCCACAGGCCAAAATTCTATATGCTAGAGCAGAAAAGCGGTCTACTCCCATGCCGTCCTCACAACCACCAGATAAGGAATCCTTCATGCAGACCGATTGGCGGACACGCTACGACTGGGCCGTCGAAGTGACCCAACAAGCCGCGAAGCTGGCCCTAGGGTATTTTGAAGCGGGACTCGAAGTCGAATGGAAAGCCGACCACAGCCCCGTGACGCTCGCCGATCGTGCCGCGGAGGAATTGTTGCGTCAGCAAATCCAACGCTATTTCCCCCACGACGGCTTTCTGGGCGAAGAGTTCGGCGACCAGCCCGGTTCGACCGGCTTCCGCTGGATCATCGATCCGATCGACGGCACCCGTAGTTTCGTGCGCAACATCCCTTTGTGGGCCACGCTAGTCGGTCTGGAATACCGCGACGAACCGATTGCCGGCGTGGTCTGCGCCCCAGCGTTTGGGCATACCTATCGGGCCCTACGAGGTGATGGGGCATTTCGCAACGATCGACGCATTCACGTTTCCCAGGTGTCGGCCTTGAATCAAGCGGTGTTGGCGTATTCGAGTCTGTCCTGGTTTCGCAAAGCCAACAAACAAGAGACGTTTTTGAATCTGTTGTCCAAAGTTCAGCGTTCGCGGGGATACGGCGATTACTACGGCTTCGTGCTAGTCGCGCAAGGCTCGGTCGATGCGATGGTCGAGCATGGCGTGCATGCCTGGGATGTGGCCGCTACCCGCGTCCTGGTCGAAGAAGCTGGGGGACGCTTCACCGACTGGGACGGCACCCCGACCATCCACCGCCCCGACGTTCTGGCGACCAATGGCACCTTGCATGCTGAAATTCTGCAAATGCTGCAGGGTTGATTTTTCGCCTTGCACCTCCGAAAATGAGGGGAAGAAGTTTCCGTACATGCCTACCGACGAACCGAATGCTCGAATAACTCGTTTCTAACCTCTGATGGAGCTAAATTCATGCGTATGGTGCGATGGAGTGTCACGACGTTGACGCTGGCCGTTTCGTTGTTGGCCGTCTCCTCGGCAAATCTGCCGCAGTCTTATGCCCAAGACGGCAAGTTTGTCACCATCAAAGGCCAAGTCGTGCTGGCTTTGGGACAAGCGATTCCCGAACGTACCAAAATCAACGTGACGGTCGATCAAAAGCACTGCTTAGAAAAAGGTCCCCTGCTGTCGGAAGAGTTCATCGTCGATAAAGAAACCCGTGGGGTGCAAAATGTCTTCGTCTGGATCGGCCCCGACGACAAGCTCGGCACACCGTTTGACCAAAATCTGATCCATCCGTCGCTGGCCAAACCCAAGTCGCCTCACGTCGAAATCGATCAACCGTGCTGTGCTTTTATTCCTCGCGCCGTCGCCGCTCGCGCGGGGCAAGGGTTGTTGGTTAAAAACAGTGCCCCGATCGTACATAACGTTAACTGGGCCAGCAAAGCTAACGGCCAAGGCAACATTCTGATGCCTGCCGGTGGCCAGAACCTGATCATCCCCTCGCTGAAGGCCGATCGGCTGCCGATCAACATTGCTTGCAATGTCCACGGCTGGATGTCGGCCAAGGTCCGTGTTTTCGATCACCCCTACTTTGCCGTCACCGATGAAAAGGGGAACTTCGAGATCAAACTCGTGCCGCAAGGGAAGTTTCGCATCTGGTTCTGGCAAGAGAGCATCGGTTTCGTCGGGGGCGTGGCTGGCCGCGACGGCAAAGTCATCGAGTTGACTGGTGATCTCGACCTGGGCAAGATCGAAGTGACCAAAGATTGATCGCCCGGAACCAAGGTCCATCGACCCGACGACTCGCGTCGTCGGCTTCTGTTGAAAACCACCCGACGACTTGCGTTGTCGGCTCTAGCGGAAATCCGCATGCCCTAGGCCGACCGCTGCAGCAACGCCATTTGCGCCATCGAACGCAGATTGTCGTCGAGTTCGCTAGTCAAGCGTTCGACAACTTCGGGAGCGTTAGGATTGTCCAGCATCCCTTTGGCTTGCATGAAGGCACCAATCTCGCGTACCAGGTCGGAGCGTGTCCGTGAACCGTCCAGTAAGCTGAGCAAGAACCGGCCAATAGGATCAGCCACTTCGACCGCTTCGTGCCGAATCGAAGCCAAGATCGGCTGTTGCTGAGCAATCTGCCAACGAATGAACTCCGTGGTTTGCGGTCGTTCCCCGGGATCAGCGACAGCCCAGCACGGATGTACGTTCGCGTGCAGCAAGCCAGTCGAATAGGCCGTCAGCAAGACGTTCAGCAGAATCGCTTCGTCTTCCTGGGAAACACTGCTGGTCCCTGCGACACGCCGTAGCAGTTCCTCGTAGGAGATCGAAGCAGGCCACGCGGCGCTCAACTCCGCGAGGGCGCGTTTGCTCAGGTCGTGATCCGTGGCAATCTGGGCTTTGTCCGCGGTCATGAAGGTCCAGACCGGATCGCTGGCTTTGATCGACGGTTGCTGTTTGGCCGGGGTCGATAGATGCAACCGCTTCAACGGCGTGCCATCGTGGGGGCGATGCAAAGCCACTTCGCGGCGGCATAGCAGCGTTTGCCGAAAACGTCGACATTTCAGAAAATCGAGATATTGTTCCTTGAAGACGATGCCGCGTTGTTCGAGTTGGTGCAACGCCTTTTGCGTCGCTTCGGGGAACAACACGGTTTGCATCTCGAAGAAGTTGGCCTCGGCGAGATACTGCAATCCTTGCTGCATGGCTCGGCGAGCGAATTCGCGGAAGTACAGCGGCTCGTTCAACTCGGCCAAATCGTCGTGCAGTAGGACCGGCGATTCTCCCTTTTGCAGGTAGCGTTGCAATTCCTGGTGCAGCAGAGCGGAAAACTCATCGTCTTTGTATTGGCCATCGGCGAGGAACTTCACCAAGGCAATCGCTTGACGGATTTTCTGCTGCGGATCGCTGATGGCGTCGGTGTGAAATCGCATCATGTCGCGGAGCATCATACGGATGTAGAAGCCGGGCAACACATTGTAGCTGACATACGCCACCCCATGCGGGCTGAGCCGACGAGCGCAGAAGACCAGCAAGCGTTCCTGCACCTCGGGGGGCACCCAGGAATAAAAGCCGTGCGCTACGATGTAGTCGAACGGCTCGCCTTCCAAGGGGAGATCCATCAGGTTGGCTTGCTCCACCTGCAAATTGCACACGCCCAGCGAGGCGATGGCCTGCTTGGCATGCTGCACCGGTTTTTCGGCCAAGTCGATGCCGACGAAAGTGCTTTCCGACAGATCCCAGGCCATCGGCAACAGATTGCTGGCATCGCCGCAGCCGACTTCGAGATATCGGCATTTACGCGGATCGGCGGGTGACAAACCGAACCAGGTCGCCATCGTGGCCAAACGATCCGGGTGCGTCTGCGGGAGAGGGGCAGTCGGATACAACACCGTATCGTACAAACTCGCTGTAGGGGCGGTCATGGCTTTGGCTCCGAAAAACGACTGGTCGATCCTGAAAGATTATCGTAGCGATTCGCAGCAAGTGGACATCGACCCACCGAGCAGATAACCTGTCTGCGAAGTCGGCCCGTGATCTATCTTGGCCACGACAGCGGCCCGAGATTCGGCCACGACAACGGCCCGAGATCTGGCCACGAAACCAGCGCGAGATCTGGCCGCAACAGCGGCACAAGCTGGAAGGGATCGATGCCGTTGGCCGACGTGGACCGACGACCTACCCACGGTTTTGCAGGTGGGCAACGCAGGCAGCATGGATGGACAATGCGGCTGTTGCAGATCATCCAACGCTATCCCCCGGCCTGGGGAGGGTCGGAAGCGGTGTTTCGGCGTTTGACGGAGTTCCATGCCCAGCAAGGGGACACCGTGGAAGTCTGGACCACCGATGCGCTGGATCTGGAAGCGTTCTGGAATGCTGCGGCCCGGTCGATCGCCTCGGCGGAGCCGGAGGGGCATCCCGCGATTACCATTCGTCGCTTCAAGCCGCGTTGGCGTTTTCGGGGCCGACGCTATCTGCTCAAGCCGTTGTCATGGTTGCCCTGGCCGCTGTTGTCGTGGCTGACGTTGCCATGCAATCCGATCTGCCCCGCGATGTGGCGGGCCGCGGGCCGAGCGCAGCAGCGCTTCGACGCGGTGCATGCGTCGGCTTTTCCCTACACCTTCCCGATTGCCTGCGGCCTACGCTTGGCGCGACGCCAGCAGGTGCCGTTTTTCCTGACGCCATTCCTGCACCTAGGCGACCCGACCGATCCGAACGATCGCACGCGTCGGCAGTACACTTCCCCCCATTTACGCACCTTGCTGCGTAGTGCCGACCTGGTCTTTGCCCAAACACCGACGGAACATCGCTTGTTGCTCGAATGCGGAGTGGCTCCCGAACGAGCGATTCTGCAAGGGCTGGGGGTCGATCCCACGGAATGTACCGGTGGAGATCGCCAAGCGTTCCGGCAACGGCACCGCATTCCCCAAGATGCCCCGGTGATCGGACACTTGGCCAATCAGAGTGTCGAGAAAGGTTCTGTCGATCTGCTGGCGGCCGCTGAGCAACTCTGGCAGCAGGGGGAGTCCTTTTACTTAGTGCTGGCCGGGCCGGAGATGCCCAACTTCCGCGTCGTCTGGCAAGGGTTTGCTCGGAAAGATCGCGTGGTTCGGCTGCATCCCCTCGCGGAAACGGAGAAACGCGATTTCTTCGCGGCGTTGGACCTGTTCGCTTTACCGTCGCGGTCCGATTCCTTTGGTCTGGTGCTGCTGGAAGCCTGGGCCAACGGCCTGCCAAACGTCGTCTACCGTGCCGGCGGACCGGCCGATCTGGTCCGGCACGACCGCGACGGCAAGGTGGTCGCTTGCGGAGATCGCAATGCGTTGGCCGAGGCACTCCGTCAACTGTTGCATCAGCCCGAAGTAGCCCGACAGATGGGAGCCGCGGGCCGCGCCCGGTTGGAACGCGAATTTCGCTGGGAAGACAAATTGGCGTTGGTTCGGCACCTGGTACTCGATCGTCTGCGACGCCGTTCCACCTAGCCTCGACCATGCCGCTGCCCTTGCACCGTGCACGCCACAATGCTACGGCCACACCATGCCACTCCATGCCACGCCGCGCAATCCTCTCGCACCGCCCGCCGAAACTTACTATGCTAACATCGGATCGATCGCCCGCGTTCTCCCCGTGCCGGTGATTCGATGATCAGGTAGGAGTCGGTGTTATGCGTGGAGCTTGGCCAGCCCGACCACTGAGAACGGAAGCCTTAGAATCGCGGCTGGCCTTCGCAGCGGCCGTAGTGGTAACGGGAGTCGATGTCGGAGGTGGGCCGCACGTTCAAGTCTTTGACACGGCCAGCGGGGTGAAATTGGTCGATCTGTTCCCCTACGATCCGGCCTTTTGCGGGGGAGTCCGGGTCGCGACGGGAGATCTGAACGGCGATGGCATTCCCGATATCGTGACCGCGGCCGGCAGCGGAGGTGGCCCCCATGTCCGCATGTACAACGGGGCCGACTACAGCGATCTGGGGAGCTTCTTCGCTTACGAACCGACCCTGCGGGACGGCGTGTATGTCGCGCTGGGGGATGTCGATGGCGATGGTTTGGCCGACATCGTGACCGCGGCCGGGGTCGGCGGGGGACCGCGTGTCACCGTGCGGAGCGGAGCCGATCTGCGGATTTTGGCCGATTTCTTCGCCTACGACATCGGCTTTCGCGGCGGGGTGAACGTCGCGGTGGCCGACGTCAACGGCGATGGTTTCGCGGAACTGATCACCGGCACCGGGCCGGGCAGCGCCCCTCATGTCCGCGTCTTCGATTGGTTCCAGCAACGCGAACTGGCCAGCTTCTTTGCCTACCCCGCGAACACCCGCACCGGCGTCTACGTCGCGGCCGGTGACATGGACGGCGATGGCCGGGCCGAGGTCGTCACCGCGCCGGGAGCAGGTCGCCCTTCAGCCACGATCCAAGTGTTCGAGGGAACCCTGCTCGAACAGGGAATCCAATTCCGCGAAGCCCGCTCGTTGGTCCCGTTTCCCAGCGACTTTTTGGGGGGCGTCCGCGTCGCTTTGACCGATGTCGATGGGGACACCCGCGCCGACATTCTCGCCGCGCCAGGGTCGGGAGGCGGGCCACAAGTACGGGCCTTCCACGGGCTGACCTTCGCGGAACTGCGAACGCAAACGGTGTACGCCCCGCAGTTTCTCGGCGGTGTCTTCGTCGCGGGGGGCGGTCAACAAACTGAACAGCTCCTGCCGCTGGACCGCGACTTGAATTTGCCCCAGTTAGTGGACCTGGGCGTGCTCGGTTTCACCCCCCGAGTAGAAAGCGGCCTGGTCAACGAGCAACGCCCGGTGGCGTTGTATCGCTTTTCGATCCCTAGCGAAACCTGGGTCGATCTGCGGGTCGAAAATCTGACTAGCGATGTTGATCTGCTGTTGATCCGCGATTTGAACGACGACGGCCGAGTTTCCCCCAACGAAGTGCTGCGGTCGTCGGACCAACCGCAAGCAGGTTCGGAACAGATCGTGGCCCAACTGGGACCGGGGAATTATTACGCCCAGATTCGCCGGTTTTCGGAGCAGACGCGGTTCGTGTTCCGTGCGGTACGCACGTCTCAGCCCGCGCCGCTGCTTCTCCCCTCGCTACCGCCGACGAACGGGCCGTTCGATCCGGCCGCCGGTTTCGAGCCGGTCCCCCCCAGTGCGCTGGCTCCGCCGCGGTCGCAATTGCGTTTCGATCCGCGGTTCGGCTTCGGGCTGGTGCGGGCCGATCGCGCCGTGGGAGCCGCTTTGGGCCGCGAACTGGCTCCCGTCTCCCTGACGGCAGCCGACGGGGACAATTTCATCGACCTGAACCAAATCGGCGTCGGTGCCGCTTGGGCGGCCGGCATCACCGGCAAAGGGGTGGTCGTGGCTGTCATCGATAGCGGCTTGAATACCACGCATTTCGAGCTAGCCGGCCGTATCTGGACCAATCCGGGCGAGATTCCCAACAACGGCATCGACGACGACAACAATGGCTACATCGACGACGTGCGTGGCTGGGACTTTGTCGGCAATGACAATCAACCCCGGGACAGCGACGGCCACGGCAGTCATGTCAGCGGCACGATCGCGGCCAATCGCGGCAACGGCGGCATCACGGGGGTTGCGCCGGAAGCGGTGATCATGCCCTTGCGGGTGTTCGGCGGCTTGGGCTTTAGCGACAGCGGCTACATCCGTGCCATCGACTATGCTATCCGCAACGGTGCCCAGGTGATCAGCATGAGTTTGGGGGGCCCGCTGGCTGAGGGCGAACGGGCCGCCATCGCCCGAGCCTTGGCTGCCAACGTGGTCGTGGTCGCCGCTTCGGGCAACGAGTCGCTGGCCGGGCCGCTGTATCCAGCGGTGCTGGCCAACGAGTTCGATCATGTATTGCCCGTGGGAGCGGTGGATCGCTTCTATCGCGTCCCCGCTTTCTCCAATGGAGCGACCAGTCAGCCCCCGTTGCGGAACTTCGTCGTAGCTCCGGGAATCGATGTGCTATCGCTGACACGGCGTGGGAATGAATTCGAGCGGCTCGATGGTACCTCGATGGCCACTCCCCACGTCGCGGGGGTGGTGGCCTTGGTCCGGCAGGCGAATCCGAACTTGAACGCGATGCAGGTCGTCGATCTGATCAGCCGCTCGGCATGGAGCCAAGGACTCCGCTAAACCGACGACCTAGCGAACGTCCGTCCGCACCGTTCAACTGCTGCGATCAGTGACCGGGAAGGTGAATTCGACGTGATCGACCGGCTCGCCCATGACCCCTTTGGGAATGATGCGTTGCACCCCCGAGCCAGCCACGGGAATGAGTTCTTCGACCTTCTTGGCAAACTTAGCACGGTTCCCATTCGGCACAACGTCCAGAGCGCGATTCGACAGGTGCCGGCTCGACACTCGACCGCGTTTGGCATCCCGGTCGCGCCACCAATCGGCGAAGCCTTGAATGTCGTTGGTTTTGCTGAATCGCTTGCAGGCATCCAGCACGTCTTGGCCGTACCATTGCGCTACCGTATTGGGATTACTGACGTAGGTCTGCGTCATGGTGATCCGCGCTTGATCGTGATAGGTGCGCAGCGTGCTGGTGACGGTGGCCCCCACGATGCCGACACTGGCGAGAATGCTTTTGAGCAGATGTTCCGCTTTGGCATTGAGCCGTACCGCATTGGAACCGTAGCTGAGCGTCACCTTCGACGCATCGGGATGACTGAAGGTATCGAACTGGCCGACGACCGCGGGAGGAGTGGTCGTCGTCTTAGGCCCTGCCGCACCAACCGGGGAAGCAGCCACGATGCGATGATGTGTCAGTGCCGATGGTTCGACTCCCCCTTGGCCCGGCGTTTGGCTGAGCATCCGAATCGTGCGGCCATTCGGGTCAACTCGGCCATCGGGGGGGTTCATCTTGACTACCCGGCGTTGGAATTCTTCAATCGCCCCAATGGTTTCATTGCC
>CALEEC010000150.1 GCA_937949245.1 uncultured Gemmataceae bacterium
ACGCACCCGATTCGCGGAAAAAGCGATAGACCTCGCAGAAGTCGGCCCCTTGTTCCGCGCGGCGCAGACCGGCGAAACGAAGGGCTAGTCTTCGTAACCGGCGTGAATGTTGTACATCGGCCAAAAATTCGGTAAGGACAGCCAATCCCTCTTGCGTCGCGGTGGCCGCGGGGGACGCCTTCGACAAACACCCCAACAACCGTTGCGAACGCCCGTTGAGCGTTGTTCCCAGGTGAACCCACCCTTCATGCACTTCCAACAACCGAATGTCGAGGGGGGAGAAGCGGGCGTCGCGGCGAATTTTGAGATAGTCGGTCCCAGCAGCGGCATCGGCGGATAAACGATCGGCCAACTTGACCCGGATCGGCGACAGAGGGCCGAAGTACTGCGCCAGTCGGCGGTTCAGTTCGCGAGCGGCTTGATGCGAATCGAGGGAGGGAACAGCGTCCGCTTCGGCTTGTTGCAGTTCGTCCGCCCATTGATGCAGGGCAACAGTCAGATCAGCCAAGGGGTCGCTGCCATCGGGTTGACGCAACGACGAACCGAACAGATGTTTCGAGATGCGATAAAATTTCCCGGTGCCTCGGGCACGCAGCAGTTCGATGGCTAGACGATAGTGTTGACTGGAACGCAGCAATAATTGTCCCATCGGAGAACGGCTGCCAAGTTCCTGCCGGATAGCACTTTCGAGCTGAAGAAACTCGTCACGTCGGCGTTCGGGATCGAAGGCGAGTGGCGGGTATAACTCGGCGGAGATTGCGGGAAGTTGTCGGCCGTCGTGCTGGAGAAAATCCCGGCGTACCGCATCGGGCCAAGCAACGGCATCCAGAATCCGCAAAGGTCGTTGCAATTCGGTGAGTCGTTCGCTGAGAGCGACAATCCGTTGCTGACGCGCTGTCAGAGGCTTCAGGTATCGCGAGGGAGGGGCTTCCAGGAATGCGTCATCCGACCAACCGGTTGGACTCATCCCCGGAAGCAGGGAGTTCCGACAACTTGGGGGTTCTTCAGGGGAAGTTTCCGTCATCGAACGTCGAACGCCTCCAAACGGCGTCGTGCCGTTAGCGGAAATCGATCTCGGGGGATGTTCCCCCCGAGAAGCGCATCCTTAAGGGAAAGATAGTCCAGCCATAACTTGGGGGGCATCTTCTGTAAAGAGCAGTAGCCACTTCCATTGTATGTCGGCGAAAAGGAGATGAAGTTTCGCTTTTTTTAGGAAAAATCTGAGGAGGAAAGAAGTCGCTGAAGCCAAGAAAAAAGGGTAAGGCGGCTACCTTACCCTTAACCCTTAGAAGAACGCAAAGAGGAGGAGCGTTCGTTTAGTTTTTCGCGGGTGTCTCCGCAGGGGTAGTCGGAGCAACCGTGGGAGCCACGGTGGGAGCGGGAGCTGCTTCTTTGCCCCGACGTTGTCCGCGGAAGGCGGAGGGTTCGTCTTGTTTCAACAGTTCAATGATTGCTTGTTCGCCGGCGTCGCCGAGTCGTCGGGTGTGCAATTTGAGAATGCGGGTGTAGCCCCCCGGACGATTGAGGTAACGCGGGGCGATGGTATCGACCAGTTTCTGCAAGACGGTTTGTCCCGTGAAGTCTTCGCCATCCATGACCGTGGCGTGAGCCACCGGACCAAGCCGCGCCATGACCAAACGACGGGCATGCAGCAGTGTTTCTGGCTTTTGATGGCCGCGTTTGGCCAGGGTAATCAGTCGCTCCACGAAAGGTCGTAACGCTTTCGCTTTGGGAACGGTGGTGGTAATCCGTTCGTTTTCGATCAGCGCCTTGGTCAGGTTACGAAACAATGCCAGGCGATGGGCGGGGTTTCGGCCGAGTTTCCAGCCAGCTTTTCGGTGTCGCATAAGTTCGTCTTTCTTTCATGCCCCAGGGGCGACCAAGGCTTTGGTTATCGCCGTGTGGTCGGGAGTTTCATGCCCAGCGATAGGCCATGATCTGCCAATTTTTGTTTCACTTCGCGCAAGGTGGTGTCGCCGAAGTTGCGGACTTCGAGAAGTTCTTCGTCGGTACGAATGACCAGATCGCGTACCGTGGTGATCCCTTCCGATTCCAGGCAGTTGGTCGCACGCACAGACAATTCCAATTCCGCGAGGCTCATGTTGAGCTTGCGTTCGGTTTCCAGATCCATTTGCTCTTTGGCCGAGGCGGTGGTGTCGAGCCGATCGTCGATGGGCATTTCCGGCCCCGGTTCGGAGTATTGGATAAACGGGTTGAGATGCTTCCGCATGATTTTGCCGGCTTCCACCAAGGCCATCTGCGGCGTGATCGTACCGTTGGTCCAAATCTCCATCACCAAGCGATCGTAGTTGGTCCGTTGGCCGACGCGAGTTTCTTCGATGTCGTACTTGACCCGCACCACCGGCGAGAAGCTGGCGTCCAGATAGATCACCCCCAATTCGCGATCTTTGGGAACGGCTTCTTCGGCGGTACGGTAGCCTCGACCATTTTCTACCGTCATTTCGACGTTGAATTTCACGCTGGCCGTCAGGGTGGCAATGACATGTTCCGGGTTGATGATCTGAATCATGTCATCATGAATGATGTCTGCTCCCTTGACAGGGCCGACTTCGCTTTTTTCGATGCGAATGGTGCGGGGTTGTTCGCTGAGATTTTTGACCACCAGACTTTTGATGTTGAGGATGATATCCGTCACATCTTCGATAACGCCGGGGATGGTCGTGATCTCGTGCTGGACGCCCTGAATTTTGACCGTCGTGACCGCACTGCCTTCCAAGCTCGACAGTAGGATGCGGCGCAAACTATTGCCGATAGTGATTCCGAAGCCGCGTTCAAACGGTTCGACGCTAAATTTGCCGTAGGTATCGGTCAGCGTCGAGCGATCCGCGTGCACTTTGTTCGGCAGTTCTAAACCGCGCCAGCGAATGCGCATAGGTTGTATTGCCTCCGTCGAGGAATCGTCAGTTAACAACTCGTCCCAGACCCATCATGGTCGTCACTGTCGGTGGGTAGGCCGACGAGGGGTTAGCGTGTTGCAATTTCGATGATCAATTGCTCGCGGATGTCCGCGATACGGGGGTCGACATCCGACCGGCTAGGAAGTCGGGTGACTCGTCCTTCGGGTTGTTCTCCGGGGATCAGTTCGAGGAAGTCCGGCACCTCAGGGGGACTTTCCTGCAAATTCGTGCGTACCAACTTCAGGCTGACCGGTTTGTTGCGGACCTTGACCACATCCCCCGGACGCAATAACCGGCTGGGAATGTTGCAGTAAGTGCCATTCACTTGAACGTGGCCATGCGTCACCAATTGACGAGCGCTGATGCGATTGGGAGCAAACCCTAGGCGGTGAACGATATTGTCGAGCCGACGTTCGAGGATGGTCAGCAACTGTTCGCCGGTGTTTTCGGGCGAACGAGAGGCGATCTGGAAGTAACGGCGAAACTGGGCTTCCAAGACACCGTAGAACAGCTTCAGCTTCTGCTTTTCCCGCAGACGCAAGCCATACTCGGACAATTTCGAACGCCGCATGCCGTGCATGCCCGGAGCCGGATGTTCGCGATCAATCGGGCATTTCGGCGTGTAGCACCGGCTCGCCTTGAGATACAACTTCATGCCTTCGCGGCGACATTTTTTGCAAACGGGGTCCGTGAGTCGTGCCATGTCGGTATCTGGTTCAATATCGAGGTTAGGGGATTCGGTTCCCGGCCATTGTAGTCCGCTACTCCGACAATCAATGCATTAGGTCGGAAGGTGCCTCCTTCCGACCTCCTTAACTCAGACGTTGCCGCTAGGTTAGACGCGGCGTTTTTTCGGTGGTCGGCAACCGTTGTGCGGCAAGGGAGTTACGTCTTCGATCGCTTTGATAATCAGTCCTGCCGCCTGTAAAGCCATGATGGCGGATTCACGACCAGAACCGGGGCCTTTGACGCGGACTTCGATTTCCTTCAGGCCGAACTTGGTCGATTTCTCGGCAGCAGTTTCCGCCGCGCGTTGAGCCGCGAACGGAGTGCTCTTCCGACTGCCTTTGAACCCCACCGTGCCAGCCGAGGCAGCACACAGGGTGTTGCCGTTGGTGTCGGTAATCGTCACGATCGTATTGTTGAACGTCGCCTGAATATGGGCAATCCCCCGGCTGACGTTATGCCGGGTTTTTCGTTTCTTGCTCTTAGCCACGTCAGACTATCTCCGAAAAAACGCCGAATAGCGCAGCAGTGAAGGAATCAACGTAAGTCTTTCACACCCTTCTTGCCCGCGACCGTTTTGCGGGGGCCTTTGCGGGTACGGGCGTTGGTTTTGGTGCGTTGGCCCCGCACGGGCAGGTTACGGCGATGGCGGATACCACGATAGCACTTGATGTCCCAAAGGCGTTGGATATTTTGTTGCACCTGCCGACGCAGTGGGCCTTCGACGATATATTTCTGATCGAGGATCGCCGCGATCCGAGCCAGTTCTTCGTCAGACAATTCTTTGGCCGGGCGAAGCGGATCGACCCGTGCCTCTTCGCACAGGTCCAACGAGTTTTTCGGGCCGATGCCGACAATGTAGCGCAACGAAATATGCGTCGGTTTATCGGGGGGAATATCGACACCTTGAATACGAGGCATGTCCGCGCTCCGTTCTGTAACCGTATGCCAATAGATACCTCAGGCGTGGATTAGCCTTGACGCTGCTTGTGTCGCGGATCGATACAGATCACGCGAATTACACCTCGCCGGCGGATCATTTTACAATTTTCACAAATCCGCTTGACACTGGATCGTACTTTCATGGCAATCACCATCCTTCGCTCATCATAGTCTGGGACGATCGTTCACCTTGCGACGATCCTTGGCTTCGTGAGATCAGCAGTGTTGGACAATCGCTATGGTTCGGTTGAACGATCGTTATGATTCAACCATCGCTATCTCTCGGACCATTGCCAGCAGTGCAATAAACTTTTAATGTAGCAAAATCACGCTCTGTAACAAGGGGGGATCCTAATTTCTTGGTGTTAAAATCGATTCTGCCGTTACATTCGTCGTTTGATACAGCGGGTCCGCGTCTTCGTCGGCGGTGATGATGTAGACTCCTTGGGCGGTCAACGCCAAAGTATGCTCCACATGCACGCTGGGCATGCCATCGCGAGTGACTACGGTCCAATGGTCGGGAAGCGTCATTACTTCAGGACGCCCCATATTAACCATGGGCTCGACCGCCAAGACCAATCCTTCTTGAAGACGGAAATCGACGTAATTGCGTTTGTCCCGGGTGACGAAATTCGGCACCTGCGGGTTCTCGTGCATGGTCCGGCCGATGCCGTGGCCCACATACTGAGTCACGACGCTAAAGCCGTTGCTCTCGGCATGTTTTTGCATACGGCTAGCGACTTCAGACCACCATTTGCGTTTGCCCATCTCTTCGATGGCAATCTGCAAAACTTCCTGCGATACCTTAAGCAGCCGCAACCGTTCCGGGCGAACTTCGCCGATGGGGAGCGTGATCGCAGCATCGGCACACCAGCCATTCAGCTTGCATGCCGTGTCAATTTTGACGAGGTCGCCTTCCCGAATGACGCGGGCACTGGGGATGCCATGGACGACCTGTTCGTTGATGGAAATACAGGTGACCGCAGGAAATGGGACACGGCCGGGGTAGCCTTTGAACAGCGACTGCGCCCCATTTTGCAGGTAAAGATCTTCAACGGCTCGATCGATGTCGCTGGTTCTCGTGCCAGGTTTGGCCATTTCGCGACAGAGTTTCAAAGCCCGGGCGACGAGTTTGCCCGCTTCGCGCATCAGGGCGATTTCGCGGGCCGATTTCAACTCAGGCGGGCGTGGCACACTCGAACGCAGCACAGAAGCTCCTCGATGTGAAGCCGGTTTCCGTGGATAATATCCCTGAGATCGACTCAATCATCGGTGATGCCTGGATAGTTCCGCATCACCAAATGGCTATTGATTTTTTGCACTAAGTCGAGCGTCACACTGATGACAATCAACAGTCCTGTGCCGCCGTAGAAACTCGCTACTCGGTAATCAACTTCCAGTTGCGAGGAGATGAGGTTCGGGATGATCGCAATCACGGCCAGGAACGCGGCACCGACGTAGGTGATCCGCATTAGGACTTTTTCCAGGTAATCGGCCGTGCGCTTGCCGGGGCGGTAACCTGGGATAAAGCTGCCGTGGTCTTTCAGGTTGCTGGCCATGTCCTTCGGATTGAACGTAATGGCCGTCCAGAAGTAGCAGAAGAAGTAGATCAACGCGATGTACAGCACATTGTAGATGTAGCTGCGATGATCCATAAACCAACTCGACACCGTGGACACCCAGGGAGCATCGAACGCGGTTCCGATAATATTGAACAAGAAGCCAGGCAGAATCAGCAAACTGCTAGCAAAAATGACAGGCATCACCCCGGCTTGGTTCACTCGCAACGGTA
>CALEEC010000151.1 GCA_937949245.1 uncultured Gemmataceae bacterium
CGACGCTAGTCGTCGGGTAGGCTACAGACGACGCCCGTCGTCGGGGGATTCTAACTCCTCGTCTGCCAGTTCGCTAGTCCAGCCAGCAACTGCGTCGACGGACGTCGACGGCTCGCCTTGGCGAACCCCACCATCAATGAATTCGCTGAAAGCAGTTGCAGGCTCCGATCTATCGATAAGTTTGCCGATCTGATTTCCGGCCTGCAATCCGTCCGCGAATGCGCTGGAGGCGGTTGGGCACAGATCGATCAGTCCACGAAAGCAAATTCATTGCTCAGCAACAGAATCTGTGCCAAGCGTTCCCAAGGGGTCATCCTTGTGTTGAGATTGTGGGGACCGCGGAAGTCCGAAGCTGCATCCCACTCGAGGGCTGACGCGTTCGCGTTGTTGGGAGTCAGCCGCAGTTTGGGAGACCACCAGAAACCATCGAAGCCAATGTTGTCCAAGCAATCGACGATGAAATCGATGGTGTCGCCTGGTTGAACTTCTAGGCGATCGATCGGCGTGGCTTTTTTGTTGTGATGCGCCGTCCATTCGCCGGCCAAGCCGCTGCGGCTCGACACAATGCGGGCACGCACGCCGTCACCTTGGTTCGCCGGATGATACAGTTCGCCTTCGATGCGGAGCCAACCGCTTTGCGGAGCGACCCAGCGACGAATCACCGCGAACTCGGGATTGGTTCCTGGATGGCCACCTTCGGCACTGAGGATGGCCCAACCGAGTTGCGCATCGGGAACCGCGGGGCCACCTTGCCAAGCCTGACCGGTGAAATGCGGCAAGGGAGTGAACTTCCTTACTCGCCCGGTCTTCTCATCGAACGAACCGTAGCCATATTTCCACGCATCGGCGGGAACTGCTTTGCCATCGGCAGTGGCACCGTCTGTGCCCCCGATAAAATTCAGGGCCATTTGGATTTCATCCGGCTCGGCACTGCGACCGTAAACCAGTCGATACAAAGTGTCAATCCGTTGACGTGGTTCGTGGAGGTCGGCTAATTCGGGGCGTGCCATCAACGCTTTGGCTTGCTGGACCACGAACGGATTGTTCATCAGGAACAATGCCTGCTGCGGCACCGTGGTTTGGAAGCGTTGCGGCGAATGGGTGTCGGGACCAGCGAAGTCAAAGGCACGGAACACCCCGGGTAGATTTTGCCGATCGATGAAACCGTAGAGCGTGCGTCGGGTCGGGAATGGTTCGGTGAACAGATCCACGGGTCGGCCACCGATGCTGGGATCGAGTTTCCCCGAGACGAACAGCAGCGAGTCTCGCAGCGCCTCAAAGTCCAGACGTCGGCGATTCATTCGGCCGAGCAGGCGATTTTCGGGATCGGCTTTCAGCAGTTCCGGTGCCGGGTCGGAGGTCTGCTGATAGGTCTTCGACAGCATGATGCGTTTATGCAACTTTTTCAGCGACCAGCCGTCCTCGATGAACCGCGTCGTCAACCAATCGAGCAATTCAGGATGCGTCGGCGGTTCGGTGCGGATGCCGAAATCACTGGGCGTACGTACCAATCCCTGGCCGAAATGGTGTAGCCAAACCCGATTGACCAGTACCCGGCCGGTCAACGGATTGTCCGCTCGGGCAATCGCTTGGGCCAACTCGAGCCGACCGCTGCCGTTGGTAAACCGTTGGGCATCTTTGCTTGCCAGCACTTGCAGGAACTGCCGGGGGACATTCGGGCCACGGTTCGCCGGATTGCCACGCAGAAACACATACGGCTGAACCGGATTGGGGGCATCGACCAGCACCATAGCTCGCGCCGGAGCGGCTGGGGAGGTCGCTTTCCATTGATCGACCTTAGCTTGCAACGCCCGCAATTGATTGCGTTCGCCCCGATGGATCAACTGCTCGACCTGATTCCGCGGCACTTGGACCGCGGCATTCGGCCCCAGCAATTGCTCGGCCAACGCTTGACGCGAAGCATCCTTGGGATCGGCCTTGGCTGCCTCGGCTAAAGTACGGCCGTAAATCTGGGCTACCTGCCCGAAGTGGGTCAACTTCTGCCCTTGCAAAGCGGCCGCAAGCAGCGGATGAATGCGTTTCGCCGAATTGGGAGCTTCCTGCCAACTGCGTAACAGGGCCGCCGACTGCTGCTCGAATTGGTCGTTGGGCAGTTGCGCGAACGCGACGAACGGCGACCAAATCGGATGCGGCCCCATTTTCACTGCGTCGGCGATCTGAGTACGCCAGCGTTGCATTACCAGCACGGTCAGATCGCGTTCCCGAGCGACTCGGCCCAGTTGGTCGGCTTTGTTCCAGGTGTCGCGGACGGCATTGAGATAATCGGCGATTACGGGTGCCGAGCGTAGTTTTTCCAGGTGCCGGGCATGCAGTTTGTCGAGCAACGCTTGCACGTCAGCTTCGCGTTTTTTCAATTCTTTCTCGAATGCCGCCACGGCCGGCGAATCCATCGGTTCGCTGAGCAACGGCAAGTCCTTCGGTTCGACCGAACTGGCGAAGATGCCGTACAGGCTGTAATAATCCTTCGCCGAGATCGGATCGAATTTGTGGTCGTGACAGCGGGCGCAACTGACTGTCAGTCCCAAGAAGGTGCGGGTGACCACATCAATGCGGTCATCAATAATGTCATGGATGTTGTTGAGGAAACGTCGGCCTAGAGTCAGGAATCCCAACGCCGCTAGGGGGCGTTTGTCGTTGTCGGTTGCTAAACGATCCCCGGCTAGTTGTTCGAGGATGAAGCGATTGTACGGCAGATCGTCGTTGAAGGCACGCACGACATAATCGCGGTAGGTGTAGGCGAACGGATAGTTCCGATCTTCCTGGAAGACGTAGCCTTTGGTGTCGGCGTAACGCGCCAGATCGAGCCAGTAGCGTGCCCAGCGTTCGCCGTAATGCGGACTGGCCAGGAGGTGATCGATCAGTTTTTCCCAAGCGTTCGGGTCGGTATCGCGGACGAAGGCTTCGATTTCCTCAGCCGTCGGAGGTAGGCCGATCAGGTCATAGTAGGCTCGGCGAATCAAGGTGCGTCGATCCGCCGGTTGGCCCAGCGAGAAGCCTTTGGCTTCCAATGCGGCCACGACGAAGCGATCGATCGGCGTCAGGGTCGGATCAGGATTTTTCAACGCAGGAAGAGTGGGATCGCGTATCGGTTGCAATGCCCAGTGCGTCTTGGCCAAGGCGAACGGATCGGCCGGCGCGACTTGTTCGTTGGCCGGCCACGGTAGGCCGAGTTTCACCCATTCGGTCAGATCAGCTATTGCTGAGTCGGCGAGTTTGGTTTTGGGGGGCATTTTGCGTTCGCCATGGTGCGAGATCAATTCGATCAACAGGCTTTGGCTCGGCTCGCCGGGCTTGACGACCGGGCCGGCATCGCTCCCCTTGAGCACTGCAGCGCGGCTATCCAGACGCAAGCCGGCCATCGATTTTTTCTCGCCGTGACACGAGTAACAATGTTCCGCCAAAACCGGTCGGACTTTTTTCTCGAACAATTCGATCTGTTGCGGTGAAAACGACATCGGTTCGGCAGCTGCGGCCACGGAATCCCAACCGCCCCAACTACCGAACAACCAACCTAGCCAATACAAACTTAGCCAATATCGGTTCATCGCAATGCTCGTCGGTGGGCCAAAGAAGGAGGGACATTCGGGCGAAAATTTTGCGCATTTCATTGTGTATCGGAGGGCGGGCGAAAGTCAAATGATTCCGCCTCTGCGGGGAGCGGTTCTGTGGCCGTCGGAAGTGATTCCGCCTCTGCGAGGAGGGGTTCTGCGTCCGTGAGGAGCGGTTCCGCCTCTGCGGGGAGGAGTTTTGGGGCTGTTGAAAACGACTTTCCGATTGTTGGGGAGGCTTCTGGGGCGTTGGTCACGCGGCAAGCGGCACGAATCGCGGAGATCAACTCGGCATCTTGGCCGGGGAGCAATGTCCGCGGATCGAGCAGCACTTCGCCGGCCTGAATCCGTGCCAACACGCTCGGTTCGCCGTTGCGTAAACGATCGGCCAAGGTCGATTCGCTCATCGCGGCAGGACGTAGTGCGATGACCATGCTGGGCAACGCAAGCTCCGGCAGCGAACCTCCTCCAACGTATGCCGATGCTTCCCGCAGTGTGATGCCAGCTAAACCGTCGAAGCCCTGCACTGCTGCCGCGATCGCTTCGGCACGATGACGTAATTCGCTCAAGGGAGTGGTGAGCATCCGCAGCGTCGGTAGTTCGCGGAACGCGGTCGCTTCGGAGCGGTAGGCTTGCAAGGTTGCTTCCAAGGCCGACAGCGTCATTTTGTCCAAACGGAACGCTCGCATCAACGGATCTTTTTCCAGACGTTGGATGAGTGCTTGGCGTCCGACGATCACACCGGCTTGCGGCCCGCCGAGGAGTTTATCGCCACTGAACAGCACAAGGTCGGCTCCGGTACGAACGCTGTCCCCGACTACCGGTTCGCCGGGCAGACCGTGCCGGCTGAGGTCGAGCAAAGCACCACTGCCAACATCGTCGATCACTGGCAGTCGGTAGCGTCGGCCCAACTCGACCAACTCCGCGAGTGTTGCCGACCGGGTGAAACCGCGGATACGATAATTGCTCCAGTGAACCCGCAGCAGCAACGCCGTGTTGGGACCAATCGCCCGTTCGTAATCGCTGATGCGGGTGATGTTCGTGGTGCCGACTTCGCGTAAAATTGCCCCACTGACGGCCATGATCTCGGGGATGCGAAAGCTACCGCCGATCTCGATCAGTTGTCCGCGGGAGACGATCACTTCTTTGCCGGCGGCCAAGGCACGCAACACCAATACCGTCGCAGCGGCACAGTTGTTGACGGCCGTCGCCGATTCCGCGCCGGTCAGTTCCGCGAGAATCGACCGCAACGGATTTTGCCGCGAGGAGCGTTTGCCCGTGGCAAGATCCAATTCCAGATTCAAATATCCGCGCGCGGCCATCTGAACGGCCTGAATGGCAGCGTCACTCAAGGGCGATCGGCCCAAGTTGGTGTGCAGCACGATGCCCGTCGCGTTCAACACCCGACGAAACTGCGGTCGAGCGTTTGGCCGCAATCGCTCAGCGACTTGACGCGCGATCGCCTCGGCCGTGGGCACCTCGGGAGGCGTTGCTCCGCGATGGTGCTGCAACTGCTGCCGCAGCTCAGCGAGAGCTTGGCGTACCGCGTTGCGAAGAGTTTCCGCCCGGAACCAATCCGCCAAAGCACGCAACGGTTCCGCGGCGAGTACCACATGCACCGCGGGAAGCGCTCGCAAAGGCGAATCGTGTGGCATTGCTACTGGCTCGACGAAAAATCTCTGCTGGAAATTGACCGATGGCACACCAAAAGCCCGTGTACCTTTCCGTATCCTGTCGTGCCTTCTCGAGGAGTAAGACGGCCGGCACGCCGAAGCTCACCTCGTACCTTCGAGCGGAGTTGGCCCGCGTACCCGTAGATCCCCCAAGCGTTTGGTGAAGCCTAGGCGATCGAGATATTCGCAGATCGGCACCGCGTATTTGCGGGTCGTTCCCAACAGGTCGCGGATCTCGGCTACGGTTGCGGTATCGTTCTGGGCAAAGTAAGCGGCCAAGCGACGGCGCATCTCGGCGGCCGACTCTGCGTGCAGGTAAATTTCATCGTTGATCCGTACTAATTCGCCTTCCAAGACGCACACTTCGTACAGTTCCTTCAGATGAGCCGCGTTCCCCCCGGCTTGGGAGGCGAAGACACTCGGTTCCGGGGGTTGGAAGCCCAAGCGGCGATGTTCCGCGATCACCTTTTCCTTCAATTTGCGGAGGTTGGCGCTCAACTTCGGCTGAAAGTCGGTGCGGGCAATGCGTTGTGCCGTGCCGACCAATCGGCCGGCTCGGAGCATACGATCGAGAATCGCTTCGATCAAAGTCGGCTGACTTAGGTAGTGGAATTCGCTGACCAACTTCGGCCGATCGTGTCCGGTCATCGACGGAAATTCGCGATGCCATTGTTCCAACCGCTGCAACAGACGCTGTTCCAACTCGGCGACACGATCGCAGTGTAGCAGCAAGGTTTTCGTACCGGGGAGCGTGAATTCGAGCAATTCGCCTTCAGCAAGCAGGTCGGCTCGAATTTGTTCGGCCTGCCGAGGAGTCAGCCCGGCCCCGCGGACTAGATCGGCCAGTTCCAGACCGGCATCGGCCGCAAACCAGGCGACCATCGCGGCACGCTGCCGCGGATCGTCACTGCCGAGTAGTTCGAGGCGATGCAGCACATCCCCTTGCCGACGCCGAATTTTCTTGGCGTTGGGTTGCAAGATGTGCCCTCCGCCTAGAGTATGCTGTGCCGACGCATCGCGAACGACAAACGGTTGCCCCCACACCGCCACGATCGGCACTGCGACGAACCATTGAGCCAACCCCCACTGCCCCGGTTCCACGGTATCGCCGTCCAACAGCGACACCGTGGCCAGATGCTCAGAAGTCCCCAAGTGCAAATGCAGTTGGGCACGATGCGCAATCGCTCGCGGCGCACTGGGCAAAGTGTGCAGCCGAACCGTCACCACGCGATCCGACCTTAGATACCCGGGGTAAGCCAACTCGTGGCCCCGCTGAATGCGTTCGAGCGGCACCCCGGCCAAGTTCAAGGCCGCCCGTTGGCCGGAATGAACCTCTTCCACTGCACAATCGTGATGCTGCAACGCACGGACACGGACCCGTTCTCCCAGCGGGAGCCACTCTACTTCGTCACCGACCCGTAACCGCCCCGAAGCAACCGAACCGGTGACCACCGTCCCATGCCCTTGCACGACAAACGCACGATCGATCGCTAAGCGAAACCACTGGTCGGTTTGCTGCCGTACCACCCGAGCCGATACCTCGGCCAAGGCCGACTTCAAGGCATCTAACCCCATTCCCGTGACTACTGATGTCGCAATCAACGGGGCATCCTGCAAAAAGGTGCCCTGCACCATTTGCCGAATTTCCCAGGCGACCACTTCGCGCGTGGTTGCATCTACCAAGTCGGCTTTGGTCAGAGCAATGACGCCATGCCGTAACCCGAGCAACCCCAGAATCGCCAAATGCTCCCGCGTCTGCGGCATAATGCCATCGTCCGCCGCGACCACCAACAGAGCCAGATCGATCCCCGTGGCTCCAGCTAGCATGTTTTTGATAAATCGCTCATGCCCCGGCACATCGACAATCCCCAAATGTGCCGTGCCGACATCCAACTTGGCAAAGCCAATGTCGATGGTGATGCCGCGTTGTTTCTCTTCCGGCAGTCGATCGCAGTCAATGCCGGTGAGAGCTTTCACCAACGAGGTTTTACCATGATCGATATGCCCAGCCGTCCCCAAAATCAGATCACGTTGCATGGCTAACGCCCTCGGAGTCGCTCTCTGTTGATCAATGTGTTGCTCCGAGGGCATTTTGCCAAGAGGAAGCAGCCGGAAAATTCGGTCCCAAAAACGCGACGTGAGACGCCCAGGCGTTCCTCGGCAACTACACTATGCCCTCCGTAGGAACTTCCCGGGCCGTCCAGCCACGCCTTTCCTTTGAGGAGATGAGGTTACTTGGCTTCCATCAGTTGGAGGATGGTTTCTTTGACAGCATCGGCCCAGATACGATACCCTTTGCTGCTGAGGTGCAGTTGATCGGGCATGATGTCCTTGGGAATCATGTCGCCGTCCTTGAATTTGGCCCCGATGTCGAGGAATTTGACCGTCTTGCCGCCGTCGTCGAGTTTCGCGATGATCTCGTTGACTTTGTTGATCTTTTCGGTTTGCTCTTTCTGGATTTCGGGGGTCTTGCCGGTGGCGCGGGGGAAGATGGCCAACAGAAGCACTTTAGTCTTCGGCGAACGCTTGTGAATCTCGCGGACGATGGCTTGAATCCCCTCAGCGATTTCTTCGGCGGTATTGTCTTTGCCATTGCTGTTGTTAGTGCCGATCATCAGCATGACCACTTTGGGGGTAATGCCGTCGAATTCGCCATTTTGCAGACGCCACAAGACATGCTGCGTCCGATCGCCACCGATACCGAAGTTGGCTGCCTTCAAAGGAAGGAATTCCTTCTCGAAGATAGCCGCTCCGGGAGACTTGGGATTGTGCCCTTCGCCTCCCCAGGCATCAGTGATCGAGTCGCCCAAAAACAGCAACTCGATTCCTCCTCGCTTCGCGATTTCGACGAACTGTTCGTGCCGTTTTTTCCAATTCGGATCGCGAGGAGCCGGTTGCACGGCCGTGTTGACCTTGGCATTCGGCTTAAGATCTTGAGCCGATCCCAACAACGTGACGGTCAGCACCGCTACGGGCACCAGCAGCAGAACGCGGGAGAGACGCAGCATACTTAAATCCCTTTCTCGTTTCGTGATTGACAGCACAACGGAGTGCGAATCAGTTTGCGAAATTTTCTCTGTCAAAGCAAGCAAAAGTCGAAGGAATTCTGCACCGAGAAAGAAAATGCTCCCTCCCCTCTGAACGACGGGCGTCAGCCCCACCGTGGATTGCGTCGTCGCGAATACGCAGTCGATTGGAGCCAAACTCGCCGCGAAGGCATACACTGTACCACATCAATCCTCTTGGGCGGAGAAGCAGCGATGAGCCGAGATGTCATCTTCATTCAAGGCGGTGGAGTCGGGATCGATCAAGAACGATCGATTCGTCGGTTGTTGGCTGCGGTGGGAGCGGACATATCGTTCGAGGTGATGTACGCCGGTCGGGCCGCGGTCGAACAAGGACAACCGCCGCTTCCTCCCGAGTTGATTGCCGCAGTTCGGCAACGAGGCATCGCTCTGAAAACAAAACTGCTACCGCCCCGCGACGGGTCGCAGGTCAACTACAACGTGCAACTGCGTCGCGCATTAGGGTTGTTTGCCTCGGTTCGGCCAGTGCATAATTTGGAAGGATTGCCCAGCCGATTCCGTGGCGTCAACTTCCTGCTAGTGCGCGAGATTACCGAAGACCTTTACACCGCTGCCGAGCATGAGATCGTCCCCGGCGTGGTGCAGAGTTTGAAGATCGTCACCGAGGCGGCTTGTCTACGCTTTTTCCGTTTCGCCTTTGAACTGACTCGCAAGCAGGGCCGTAAAACCGTTCATTGCATCCACAAAGCAAACATCCTGAAACTGGCCGACGGATTGTTCCTCGACTGCTTCCGCCGGGTGGCTAAGGAATTTCCCGACATCGAACCAAAAGAGATGATCGTCGATAACGGCTGCATGCAATTGGTCAGCCGACCTCAGCAATTCGATGTCATCGCGACGGGCAATCTGTATGGCGACCTACTGAGCGATTTGGGGGCAGGCCTCGTTGGCGGCATCAGCGTGGCCACGGGGATCAACTGCGGTGAAGGCATCACCGTCTATGAAGCGATCCACGGAGCAGGCTACGAGACGGTGCCTCCCGATCGTGCCAATCCGTTGCCAGCGATTCTCCCGGCGCTGGAGATGTTGAAAGACCTGGGCCAAGCCGAAGCGGCCCAGCGGATTCAGTCGGCCATCGAAAGCGTTTTGCTTGAAGGCCAGGTGCGTCCGGCCGACCTCGGCGGCACCGCCGGCACGGAAGCCATGACCGACGCCATCTTGGCCAAACTCGGCTAAGTTTCTGACGGTTGTCGTTCTGCCTTCATGATGTCGTCGCTCTGCTCCGCTCTGCCGTAGTACTGTCGTCGTGCTACTGTTGTTTTGCCGTCGTGCCGTCGTTGCTCTGTCGTTGTTCAGAATTTGCGTTCTTTCAGCAGGGGCCGACCCAAGATCGGATCGCGTTCGGTGAATGGCCCCTCGGCGGTGTCGCGCGTTAAGCAGCGGACGAACATTTCCATTTTCACATCAAGATCGTCGGCATGGTGGATGATGAGCACTTCGGGAATCGCGGGCAATCGTGGCGACCCCCATTCCGGCAAACTCAAATGCGAGATAATCAGGTGTTCGAGCAAGCGCAGCAATTCAGGATCGACGTTGCCTTGTGCGCGAGCAGCATCGCGGACCAGATCCCGCCCCAGGAACAAGTGACCAAACAGTCGGCCATCGATCGAAAAGTCCGTCACATCGGCCGCGTCCAATTCCAACAGTCGGCCCAGATCGTGGCAGACGGCCCCCGCGACAATCAGATCCCGATTCAACGGCGGTTGCAAGTGCGGATAATGGGCTTGATAGTGTTCGGTCAAGTGCAGCGCATTACGCGTCACCGAAAGCGTGTGTTCCAACCACCCCCCGACGAAGGGGTGATAGTGCCGCTGCGACCCGGGGAGGATTAGCAAGCGTTCGCGGTGGGTGTCCAGCAGATGGAGGATCAATTGCCGAAGCGGACCATTGGTGATCGATTGCTCGACCAAGGTCCGCAGTTCGGTGAACATCAGTGCCGGATCGAACCGCGAATGTTCGAGGAAATCGGCTTCGTTGAATCCCTCTTCGCGGTCTTTGTCGGTGACGTGGCGAATTTTCAGCACATCAATGATTTGCGGGCCATAGCGTTCGTCTTCGACAAAGGTGGCCCGGATCTTGAAGAAATCGCCTTTCTTCCAGTACTTCTCGCACTCTTCGTAATGGCCACTGTCCAGCCAAACCATGTAGGTCGCTGTGCGTTTCGCATCCCGGAAACGGCAGGTGTAATACTGTTTGCCATCGCGGGTCAGACTCCGCGAGCGTTCGGCCAACAGGGCGAAGAAATCCCCACATTGACCATTTTCCATCTCGCTCAGTCGTAGCACTGGCGGTTTGACTGGACCTTGGCCGCGAGCCATACCTCACCCTAGTGACAAGAATCAAGGAATCATCCTGAAGTTTCGATGCGACCACTCCCCATTGCCGCAGAAAATCTCCAGCAACGGACAATCGACCAGTCAACTTCCCGAGTGCCCCGGTGGTCCCAGGTTCTCTCGAGAAAGTTTCGGCGAAGCGCTGTCGGCCTGGCGAACCGCAGCGGGGTAGGGCCGGCACTCGCTTCACTTGCCGACCAGTTCGCGGACTTTCTGCACGATGGCATCGGCGGTCAGGCCGTACTTTTGCAGTAGTCCTTCCGGGGTGCCCGACTCGGCGAAGGTGTCGTTGATGCCGACAAAGCGCATCGGCACCGGATGTTGCCGAGCCACGCTCATGGCCACGACACTCCCCAAGCCGCCGTGCAGCAAATGTTCCTCGGCTACCACGATTTTGCCGGTTTCGCGTGCTGCTTTCAAGACTGCGGCATCGTCCAATGGTTTGACCGTGTGCATATCCAGCACTCGCGTTTGCACCCCCATGCCGGCCAACGTCTCGGCCGCTTGCAAGGCTGCCGCGACCATCAAGCCATTAGCAATTACGGTCACATCGCTGCCCTCGCGGAGGGGGATGGCTTTGCCAATTTCAAATGAGCAACCGTCGGGATAGACGATCGGCACATTCGGCCGACCGGCACGCAAGTAGACGGGGGTGCGGATCTTGGCCACCGCTTGGACGGCCGCCGTCATGCTGACTTCGTCTGCCGGCACGATCACGGTGAAATTCGGCAGACTGCAAGCCAAGCTGACATCTTCGATGCCCATCTGCGACGGGCCATCTTCACCAATGCTGATGCCGGCATGCGTGCCGACGACTTTGACATCGAGGTTGGGAAACGCTATGCTCATTCGCAGCTGGTCGTAGGCGTTGCACATGACGAACGCGGCAAAACTCGACAGCCATGCCCGTTTGCCACTGCTGGCCAAACCACCGGCGACACCGACCATGTTCGATTCCGCAATGCCGACGTTGAAGAATCGTTCGGGATATTTCTTGCCGAACAGTTCGGTACGCGTCGAATTGCCCACGTCGCCATCAACGACGACAATATCTGGATAGTCCGCTCCCAAAGCGGCCAATGCTTGCCCGAATGCCTCTCGGGTCGCTTTCCCCATCTTCCAATTCATGATGCAAGATTCCTAGGCTCGAGGTCCAGGGCCGACTTTCTTTGCCGCGTCGCGAGTAGGCCGAACTACACGGACCAGGTCGCGGAATCGAGTCGGCAGAAATTTCCCGTGGGTAGTTTCCGTGGTTCGTCTGTCTGGTCAATTTCGCGGGATGATATGCTCCCGAACGGCTTAGGCCGTCGTGGTTTCGAGGAATTCTAGCACTTTGGTTGCCTGCTCGGCCGTCAACGGTTTGCCGTGATGGTTCGGATCGTTGCCCAACAGGTGCGAAATCGGGTAGCCCTTGACGGTTTTCGAGATGATCACCTGCGGCTTGCCCGAACCTTTCGCTTGCACAGCCTTTTGCAGTGCCGCGATGCAGTTTTCCAACGAATTGCCTTCGATCTCTTGGCTGACCCAACCGAACGCCTCGAACTTCGGAGCCAAAGGGGTGAGGTCTAACACCTCCTTGGTCGCGCCGGTTTGTTGATAGCCGTTCTGATCGACAATCGCGATGAGGTTATCCAATTTGTACTTGGCCGCCGACATGACCGCTTCCCAGACTTGCCCTTCGCCGACTTCGCCATCGCCCAACAAGACGAAGACGTTGCTATCAAAGCGGTCGAGTTTCACCGCCAACGCATGGCCAACCCCCAGCGATAGCCCCTGGCCTAGCGAACCGGTCGAGGCTTCAATCCCCGGCAGTCGGCGTAGATTGGGGTGACCTTCCAGAGGGCTACCGAGTTTGCGTAAGGTGTTGAGTTCCGAAGCGGGGAAATAGCCGGCCTCGGCCATGACCGCATATAGCAGTGGGGCGGCGTGGCCTTTGCTCAGGATGAAGCGATCGCGTTGCGGCCAAGACGGATTTTTCGGATCGAAGCGTAGAAAACCAGCGAAGAACAAAGCCGTCGTCATCTCCGCGGCCGACAACGAACTGGTGGGGTGACCGCTCCCGGCGGCCGTCGTGCTGGTGATGATGCCCTTCCGAATGGTGCGTAATTTTTCGCGCAGTTGCTCTACGTTAGCCTTTGCGGTGCTTGCCGACACGATGGCGTTCTCCTTAACAAGTGCAGAGGACGATCCCAAAACATTCGCGGTTAAGACTATGAATCGGTCCAGCGACAGGCCAATCGGTTTCGCCCGAAGTCGGCAAATTCGCGAAGCCGACCAACCCCGATGATGCACCGCTCCTCTCAACCGTAGCACAACGGCAACGCCTCAAAGGCCACCAGCGTCGAAACTTCTGTCACGAAGTCAGCTCATGAACGTGCTGGGGCCAGACCGGCATTCAGAGGAAGCTTGCGAAGGAACCGCTTTCCCTCGTATTGCCCGATGCCCAAAGAAAAAACCCACGCCGAAGCGTGGGGGGAGCAGGAGTTTCATCTTGTGCCCAAAGTCGGGTCGCGGCACAAGGGAGGATCTATGCCAGCCAATGACGGCTGGGGGAAAACGAAGATGGAACAACTTGCGGGAGACCATCTTCGGTTGACCGAAACCAATTAGCGGGAGAAAGAGGGCGACGCGATTCCAAGCTAATGCTGAGCCAGCACCTTGGCGATCGTGGTCGCGGAGCGTCGGGTTGTCCAGCCCGTTCGCTCGTCCTCTCGGGGACCATCGCGGGGTTGTCCCTCCTCCGCGGCGGACGAGAGGATCTAGTGCATCTTGTGTGCCAATGACGTCGGCAAAACCTGCTTGATTGGTGCAAACCCTTGCTTGAGCGAATGTTGTATCGCAGAAAACGAAAAAATAAGGTCGGTTTCCCCCAGTCCATCGGGCGGGTGCCGGGGAAAAAATTACAACAACTCGGCCCAGGTTTGCAAAAAATTCCGTACAGTTTTCGTCCGATCGACCGACCGTTGGCACAAGGTTTCGTGCATCGTTTGTCCCATCCAGCGCCTGGCCCCGAAGGATCGATGGGTTGCCAGGGACAAATCCTGCTTGAGAGGCTAGGCAGTTTCCCCTGACTTACTCAGGCTGTGGCTTGGCGGTGTCCCTCAACGTCAACGCGGGGTGGCTGTCTTTGGGGATTGTCGAACGTGACGAAAATGTGGTTTGCTCAGGAACGAAGGTGGCGAGCGCAGCGCCGCCTCGGCGAGCGAGCGACTCGGAACTTGCCCCTGGCGCGGGGCGACGATTATCTTAGGGGAGAGTGAAGCTGCGTCGTCTGCGGTGCCCAACGAGGCGGA